>JAGTQS010000053.1 GCA_018397055.1 Candidatus Bathyarchaeota archaeon
AGAACATCATCAAACCCAAGTAGATCAGCTACTCTTTCTCTATTTATTGGAAAACTTGTAGTTGCTAATGCGCAAGCTCCCATTGGGCAAAGGTTTACGTTAATAAAAGTCTCTTGAAGACGTGTTATTGTTCTTTGAAGCGCATCGAATTGTGCAAGGGCATAGTGAGCAAACGTTATCGGCTGAGCCGGCTGAAGATGCGTGTAACCCGGAATAATTGTAAGAAGATGCTCATTAGCCAGTTTAAGCATCGCTTCTTGTAGATCAACCAAGGTTTTTACTATTTTGATAATTTCCCCTCGAAGTTCCATTCTTATTGCTGTGGCAACTTGGTCGTTTCTACTTTTGGCCAAATTTAGGTTTCCGCCAACATCTTGGCCTGTAGATTCGATGACTTTTTCCTCAACAGCCACGTGGCCGTCTTCCATTCTTGGAAAAAGTTTAATTCCGCCATGTAGGTTACTAAGCGCCTTTAGAATTTTGCGTCCATCAACTTTACTGAGAATTTTACATTCAATAAGCATAAGAACATGTGCCTTATTGATCTCGATTATGTGCTTCAAAATTTTTTTGTCAATTAAAGCAGATGATGTAAATTTTACAACGTCCTTTCTGGCTGATGAAAGTCGCCCTTTTCTAAGAAGATCCGACATTTTTTTTCGCCACTATTTTCTGTTTAAGGGCGTTAGCCACTCTTGTCGGTAGCCCCCAAAGCTCTATAAACCCAGCTGAAGACGACTGGTTAAATGTGGTCTTGATGTTATATGTTGCTAAGTCCATATCGTATAGTGAATTAGGCGATGAGCGACCTACAACTTGGAGTCCACCTTTGTAAAGTTTGAGCTTAACCTTCCCATTGAGACGTAACTGAGTAGACTCGATGAAGGCCTCAAGATCGTCTTTGAGTGGATCTTTCCACAATCCAGTATAAACCAAGTTGGTCCATAAAGCGTCTACTTGTTGTTTAAAACCAATCTCATGTCTTGTTAACACTAGCTTTTCAAGGTCTTTATGTGCCTCAAGAATGACTGTAGCTGCTGGGCACTCGTATACTTCACGTGACTTAATTCCGACTAGCCGATCTTCGATGTGGTCAATGCGTCCCACACCGTTTCGACCCGCAATTGTATTAACGTAGTCGATTAAAGCCACAGGGTCCATTGTTTCATCATTAACTGCTCGGGGAACACCATTTTCAAACTCTAATGTTAAATGTTCAGGTTTATCTGGCGCCTTTTCTGGAGAAACAGTCCATTCAAAAACGTCTTCAGGCGGTTCTTTCGCTGGATCTTCTAGAACTCCACATTCGATTGAGCGTCCCCAAATGTTTTGGTCAACACTATATGGCTTCTTTATGCTTACTGGAACAGGAATTCCATGTTTTTTTGCAAATTCAATTTCTGCTTCTCGATCAATATTCCATTCTCGAACAGGCGCAATAACTGAAATCTCAGGTGCAAGAGCTTTAGCTGTGACTTCTATTCGAACTTGATCGTTGCCTTTTCCTGTGCATCCATGTGCAATGATGTTGGCACTTTCATTTTTTGCTACTTCAACAAGTTTTTCTGCGATTAATGGTCTAGAAAGGGCTGTACTTACAGGATATTTTCCTTCGTAGAGAGCGTTAGCTTTGATTGCGGGAAAAACATAGTTTTTAACAAATTCCAATTTAGTATCTAGAGAATAATGTTTAAGGACGCCCAATTTTTCAGCTTTTTTCGCTATTGCATTTAAATCCTCTTTTTGTCCTACATCAAGCGTAACAGTAATGACATCGGCATCGTATTTTTCCTGGAGCCACTTCAGAAGAACTGATGTGTCAAGGCCTCCTGAATAAGCAAGAACTATTCGCATTTTTTATCCCTTTTTTACGGAGAAAAAAGAGAAATTCTTATATATGCTTTTTGGTCAATATATGCCAAAAAATAGAAAGATTTGACCAAAAATGGTCGAAACTTCCTTAGCAAAAACGGTACAAACACTAATTGAGCAAGATTTCTCGATACAAGATGCTTTAGAAAGGGAATATGCCAATTTTAGCGGAATAGCACGAATGCTCAAACCAAAGGTTGAAGAAATTCTAGGTAAAAAAGTAACAATCGAAGGACTGATTACATCCGTAAAAAGAGCTAAATCTCTATATGTTCCGCAGAAAGATTTCCAAAAAATCATCGCAGGGAGCATTATAAGCCTAAGAACTGATGTAGCTAAAATTTCACTTGAAAAAACCCGAAAAAATCTGGAAAAGGCAAGACTGGTTTCAGCGGATTATCCAGAAGCCTTCTTTCAGGTTTTAGAAGGCACAACAACACTAACCCTGATTACTGATCAGCGTATCTTTGACGAAGTTCATTCCGTTTTTGAAGATGGGGAGAAACTTGAGGAAAAACAGAACCTTGCTGCAATTATGGTGCAAAGCCCTAAAGACATTGTTAGCACTCCAGGTTGCATTGTAGCTTTCTATAATCCTATTGCTAGAAGCAGAATTAATATCGAAGAAACAGTTAGTTGCTTTAACGAAACAATCATTGTTTTAAAAATGGAGGACGCTGCCCGAGCCTTCAGCATCCTTTCAAATCTTATTTCTAACGTCAGGAAAAGAGCAACTTAATCTTGGCTACTGTAGGTATTTCTTACGATTTTACCTAAAGAAACTGTTCCAGAAACTGCTTAGCTTTTTGGAATCCAGCTTCAGCTGAAAAGAACGGGTCCTCGTGTTCTATGCTTAGAACGTAGTCGTATTTGACTTCTTTCAGTGCCGTTAAATAGGCGGTCCAGTTAATGCTTCCCCAACCAGGTATTCGATATCTCCACCAGCCTCTGCCAAGTACTCCTACCTGCCTAAGTTTATGTTCTATTATTTCCGTGTCCTTTGCATGAGTGTGGTGAATTCTGTCTCTGAACTTATGAACCGCTTCAACATAGTCGATCTTTTGCCACATCAAATGAGACGGATCAAAGTTCAATCCCAAAGTTTTGTCAGGAACAGATTCCAAGGCTACCTGGAAGGTATCTAGACCCTGTAGGTTAGTCTCAAACCAGTTTTCCATAGCGATCTTGATGCCTTGTTCTTTTGCTTTGTCAACCAACGGGGCAAACACGTTGGGAAAGTCTTCTATCAATGTCTGTATTTTGTTTTTACCTTTCACGGGTTCTCCTGCCAGTGTGCAAGCAACTGTTACGTCTAATGCTGCGCATGCGTCTATCACTTTTTCTAAGAATTCCTGTTCTACTGGGTTCTCGAGGATTCTTATAGAGTAATATGCTAAGCTTGTGATTTTAACATCATTCTGGGCGGCTATTCTTTTTATCTCACTTGCTGCGCCACTTAAAACACGATTGACGTCGATTTGCTTTAATGCGGGTGACACACTTACCTCGAGACCTTTGAACCCGTTCGACGAGGCCCAACTAGCCAGTTTTTCGAAATTCCAGCTATTTATTGGTGCTGTTAATAAACCTACGAACATTTCCTTACACCTTTAAGAGTACTTTTATCCTTACCACTAATTGTCCATTTTTGTAAAAAAGCTTGCGGAAATTTGTTATTGTAAAACCACTCAGCCACATTGCTTTAACTTGAACATCAATTAATTTTATTGTTTTATGTTGTTAAGAGCTTTTAATTCTTCAGAATGCTTGATCATTTGTTCACTTAACTCATGCATACATTCATCAATCTTGCTTATTTGTTTATCAAGCCTTGTTATATTCTTATTTATTTTTATTATGTGTTCATCTAAAAGTTTTATCATTCGATCAGATTCTTCAAGCCTTACATTAGTATCGTTGATATGTTTATCCATTCTTCTGTCAAGTTTTGTATGGTTGTATAACGCATAAAGCTCAATTAATATCGCAACAAGGACAAATATCTCTAAATATCCGTTGAAGTTCAAATTTTTACACCCTTTAACATTAAAAATACATCATTCAAAAAGAAATAACTTAAATTTTATGAAACATCAGGACTGAAACTAACAAAAAGAGGAGGAGGGATCCTAAAAGCTTAGGATCAGCGCTCAGCACAGTCGCATGTAAAGCCTAGCTTGGACCCCTCCTTCTAATGCGCCAGCCAGCCCCGTTGCTTTTGGATGTCCGGCGACAGTGAAGCCCGCAAATTAGCGAAGCGGCTTGTTTGTTGTTTTGCATCCGAATTGAGTTTGATTTATGCAGATTCTGCCGATTTGACGTTGCATTCAACGTAATATTGGGCGTTTTCAGTGAAAACTGTGATGCCGATGGTTACACCTATGTCGCTTACACTGATGCTTTCAGGATTTTCGACGTAAATTACTATCGTGTCGCCTGAAGCTAACGGCTTGTCATAGCTGTCAACTGTAAAGTTTCCTGTTTCTCCTGAGGTGTAGGCAAAGTTTTCCCAATTAATAGTCTCGTTTGGGCAATTTAGTGAAGTTGAAAGTGCTGATGAAACCCTTAAATAGTGGGCTTTTGTCCAGTCGGCTTCGACGCCTCTGACTTGAACCTTGTCGATGACCACGTCTCTCCCGCCGACATTGTCTATTGCTATAGCTGCGTACGCTGTGCCATTACCAAATACCCATATTTCCTGTTTTGAAAGTTTAAGTGACTCCTGTTGAGTGCGTGTGGAGGTAATGTTGATAGCATACATTGTGACGACTCCAGCAAGGAGCACTGAGACCACAAGTATTATGAGTGTTGAAACAACATTACTAAGCGCTTTGCTGTTGCGAACCGTGTTTTTCATTTTTTGTCCTTCTTTAAGTCTTGAGTTTAACTTAGTTACGAATCAAACCTTAGTATGGAAATCTAATATCAAACTTTGTGTGTAGAATCAAGGAACGCACAGTCTGAACTAATGGCTCAGACAATAAATTAGAACCCAAAATTCATGGAAACTATTGCAATACAAAATCTATATAGTCAGTCATGTTTCGATGTTCAAAGTTTTTCTTTAATCTTTTTTGAAAAATTTGATGTTTTGACTTTTTTAATAGTTTATACTATCATTGTGGTATCAAATGGAGAACGAAATTTAGTCTAAACAAGGTTTTTATTTCTTATAGCCAATTTTTATTAACAAGTTTCTACGCCATTCGACTCCTTTCTCGTCTTCGATACCTAATGGTTTTAGTCCGTCAATTACGCCAAGGATGCCCTTTCCTTGCTCAGTTTCAGCAATGACCACTTCAAGGGGGTTAGCTGTTGCTGCGTAAATTGTGCAAACCTCAGGGACTTTTTTTAATGCGTTGAGAACGTTAATTGGATACGCTCCCTTCATGAATATTAAGAATGAATGGCCACACCCCAGCCTCAACGTGTTATCCGCTGCTGCTTTTTTAAGTTCTTCGTCTGTGCCTTCAACCCTTATTAGCCGTTCACCGCTGCTTTCACAGAATGCTACTCCAAACTTTATGTTAGGCACCGAGTTCACCATCGCCTCGTAAATGTCTTCAACAGTTTTGATAAAATGAGCCATTCCTAGAACCAGGTTACAACCTTCAGGCTGCATAATTCTAACGACGTCAATTTTCATCGCGCATCACTCCAGTATCTTAAGAATAAATCAATAAAATAATGATATAAAAACATATAATAATATTATTTCGGTTGATAGAAGTTTAATGTTCTAAATTTTATTCTGAGTTTATAAAAAGGTTAATATCTTTGTTTCTTGATTGAATGTGGTCAAATTGTTAAGAAACTCGATGTCAAGAATTGCTTGGTGTAATTGATGAGTGTCGCTAAGCCTGTAATTGAATATGCAAAAACTATTAAGACGCAGGCTGAGCTTAAACGTTCGGTAGCCACCTTTAAAAGGCTACTTAAATACCATAGACCTTACGTTCACATTATAATCCTAGTTTCAGTCTTGTGCATTCTAAGGTCTTACCTTTTTGCGCTTGAGCCTATATATACTTCGCAAATCCTTGACGAGGTCATCGTTTCAGGAAAACAGGATATGCTGCTTGACCTTGTGTTAAAAATTGTTTTTTCTGTGTTCGGTGTTGGATTGCTGAACTTCATAATTGCCTATATTCAGGGTTACTTTTCCCAGATGGTTGTTAGAGACCTAAGAACTGACTTTTATTCTTCGCTTCAAAAAAAGTCGTTTAAGTTTTTCGACTCAACACCTGTAGGCGACTTGGTTTCAAGGTCAACAATGGATCTACAAGTTGTCAGCGACTTCCTGCGTCAATGGATAAGCATTGTGTCAAACGCTGTCTTTACCATTATTATTGTTTTTTCGTTCATGTTCTCTATAAGTTCAGTAATGAGTTTTTTAGCTGTTTTGCCGATGGTTCCGATTTTCTTTTTTACAACCCAGCTTTGGATTAAAACTATGCCTCTGTTTAGAAAAATGATGTTATTGCTTGGCAGGCTGGGAGCATATGTGCAACAGAATATTATAGGCATGAAGGTGGTCAGAATTTTTCAGAGAGAACACGAAATGGAAGAAGGCTTCAAACAGGTCGAAGAAATCTATGTTAACACCGCGATTAGTGCTGGAAAAATACAGTCTAAATACATGCCATCTGCACAAGCAATTCTCACTCTCGGTATCACAACTGTTTATGTTTATGCAGGAACCTTGATTGCCTCGCCTGAAACAACATTTACTATAGGCACTCTCGCGCTTTTCGTAAGGTACATGATGAGACTGAGTTTTCCATTACGTGACCTAAGCATGCTTTCAGGAGCATGGGTTAACGCCTCAGCTGGGCTTGACAGGGTCTATGAAATAATAGATATGCCTGTGGAAATTCAAGATCAACCTGACGCAAAAGAATATGTGATTGAAAAAGGCAAAATTGAGTTTCGAAACGTATCATTTGGATATGTAAAAGATAGGCCTGTGTTAAGGAATCTTAACTTCACAGTTCAGTCAGGAGAAAAAATAGCAATCTTGGGAGCAACAGGTTCTGGGAAAACGTCGCTTGTATTCGTCATCCCAAGATTTTATGAGATTGATTCTGGCGAAATATTAGTCGATGGTATCAACATCAAAAGCTTTAAGCTATCTTCATTAAGAAGGCAAATTGGACTTGTGCTGCAAGATGTTTTTATTTTCACAGGCACGATTAGAGACAACATAGCTTTTGGTAAACCGGACTCAACGATGGACGAGGTTATCACTGCAGCCAAACAGGCGAAAATACATGACTTTGTAAAAACACTCCCAGAAGGCTACAACACCATTGTTGGTGAAAGAGGCATAACTCTTTCAGGTGGACAAAGACAAAGACTGACCATAGCAAGGGCGCTTTTGTCTAATCCTAGAATTTTAATTCTTGACGACTCCTTATCCTTTGTTGACGCAAAGACTGAACAAGAGATTCAGGCTGCAATCGAAGAGGCGATGAAGGGTAGAACATGCTTCATAATTGCGCAGAGGCTATCAACAATTAAGAATGCTGACAAAATAATGGTTTTGGACAACGGCGAGATTGTTGAGTTTGGAACCCATGAAGAGCTGATGGCTAAAGGAAAAATATACAATAAAATCTATCAAACTCAATTTCTTGAGAAGGCTCCAGAGGAAATCTTGAATATTGGTGGGTAAAACTTATGGGTAGTCCTTTTGGAGTTTTTTCAAGATACGAGGAATCAAGAGAAAGAACAGTTCCAGATAGGGTTCTGATTAAAAGGCTTTACAAATATATTAGGCCATATAAAAAGAACCTTTTAATCGGGATTGTTACCATTGTCCTTAGTTCAATCACCGGTCTACTTTCACCTTATCTCCATAAGGTGGCAATCGACCAAATAATCTCACCTTTGAACCTTTCTGGTTTCCTCTGGTGGATCCCAGTTTTCGTTATTGTAACCTTGTTTAACTATCTACTGCAGTATATTCAAGTTTTTCAAATGAGACTTGTTGGTGAACATGTAGTTTCGGAAATGAGAGACGAAATGATTTCTAGGTTACAAAAAATTTCTTTGAGGTATTTTTCTGAAGGCGAAATTGGAAGAATCATGTCCAGACCGACGAACGACGCAAACAGAGTAAGAATATTTCTTAGGATGAGTCTAACTGAAATTATTACAGATGTGTCCTCCATATTAGGCTCATTTATGGTGATTTTTGCTTTAAATGCTAAGCTTGCCTCTTTAGCCGTGGCTATTCTACCAGTCGCCGTGGTATTATCATGGCTTTTAGGACGATTATCAAGAAATGCATACCGAAAAGTCCTGTCAACCTTAGGAGGTTTAACATCTCAAATAAACGAAAGCCTCTCAGGCATAAAAGTAATCAAATCCTTTGTTCAAGAAGAAAAAGCGATTAACGAATTTAAGGTTACTCAAAAGAAAAATGTTGATTCATCAATTAGAGCGATGCTAATATCATCAACATATCAGCCATTTGTTATGTCGATGAGAGTAATCGGGTCAGCTCTAATACTTTGGTTTGGCGCCTTAATGGTTGTAAACGGCGAAATCACAATTGGAACTCTCGTCGCCTTCGTCGAATACCAATTCAGCTATTTCCTGCCTTTAATGACTCTTGTCGCTCAGTATGATCAGTATCAGTCAGCTATGGCTGCTATTGAAAGAATGTTTGATCTTATTGACACAAAAATCGAGGTAGAAGATCCTCCGGCAGATAGGGCCATCAATATAGGAAGGATTGAAGAAGTAAGATTCGAGAACGTTACATTTGGATATGACCCTACGATTCCGGTTGTAAAAAACGTAAGTTTTACAATTGAAAAATCCAAAAAACTTGCGATAGTTGGGCAAACAGGTGCAGGAAAAAGCACAATTATTAATCTTCTAGCAAGATTCTACGACCCAAATGAAGGAAGAATACTCATTAATGGACATGACATAAAGGACATAAAAATTTCGTCTCTTCGGCAACAAATGAACATCGTCCTTCAAGACTCCTTTCTTTTTCCAATAAGCATCATGGACAACATCAGATTCGGCAAACCTGAAGCTTCGGATGAAGAGGTTATCGAAGCAGCCAAAACCGTAGGTGCACACGAGTTCATAATGAAGCTTCCAGGAGGATACCACTACATGCTACAAGAAGGCTCATCGAACATATCCATAGGCCAACGGCAGCTCATCAGTTTTACACGAACTCTTCTGATGAACCCTAGGCTTCTAGTATTAGATGAGGCCACTTCCAGCATAGATCCTTATACTGAGCTCGTAGTTCAGAACGCATTAAAGAAGCTTCTCGAATACAGGCTAGCTATTATTATTGCGCACAGGCTTTCAACAATAAGGCTTTGTGACGAAATCATAGTTTTAGACCATGGAACCATCGTTGAAAAAGGGACACATGCTGAGCTCATGAAAAAAGGCGGAATTTACGGTGCATTTTACAGGATGCAGTTCAGAGAAGAAGAAGGAATTGTTTAGAATATAAATATAAACGTATTATGGGAAGTTTTTGACAGCAGTTCTCAAGTTTTTGGTTTTATTCGTACCTTAATGCTTCAACAGGTTTAAGTTTTGACGCTCTCCAGGCAGGATATAACGCGAAGAGAACGCTAGTGGCTATTCCAAAAAAGAACGCGCCTACACAGACGGTTGGTGTCAAAACTGGAACGATATTCGATATTACTCTGTTTCCTTGCCCATTAGGTTGACTTGTTCCAGTGCTTATTAAGGGAAAAACGAAGTTCGTTACAAAATTTGATAATCCTAACCCAAATACGATGCCTATCGCTGCGCCAACAAGGCCGATCAGTGCAGCTTCGCATAGAAAGATGGTCATGACCGTCTTGTTCTTCATCCCAAGAGACTTAAGTATGCCGATTTCTCGGGTTCTTTCAATGACTGAGACAATCATGATGTTCATTATGCCTATTCCCGCAACGAGTAACGAGATTCCAGCTAGGCCTGCAAGAAGTAGCTGAACCGTTGAGAGTATACTGGAGAAAGTGTTAAGCATGGCAGAAGGAGAAATAACTGTTACTTTATCACCGTAAATGTTCTTTATCGAGTTGGTCACGGAATCTATTGTCTCCTGCTCGCTGCTCACCAGTTGAACTTGGATCTGGCTCACTTGATCGGTTTCGAAGATCTTTTGTGCTGTTGTAATTGGAATGTAGGCTTGGATGTCTGATGGTCCAAAAATACTGATTCCACCAATTTCTTTAAGGACTCCTACAACATGAAATGTGTACCTTTTGACTATTGGTTTGGTAATTGATCCTGTGGTCCAGGTTAGGTTGATGTAATCACCCACATTAAATAGTATTGTGCCGTTTTTCCATGGGTCATGAAGGCGATATCCAAGAATGATGGAGTCGTTTGCCGGATTAAGAGACATTGATCCGTCTTCTAACTGAAACGATGTGCTGTAAATTGTTGAATATTCGGTGAAATTTATGCCAACAGCGGTAACCATATACGTTTTGTTTCCTTGAGAAATGCCGATGGATTTTGATAAAGTTGCAGTTGCCTGTCTGACGCCTGCTATTTCATTCATAGTATAAGTGTCATTCAGGGCTAGATATTCTTCTGATCCGCTGCCTGTAATTATGTTCGCCAGTAGTCCTCTCCCCGCTGTCACTGTTAAGACGTCTAGTGCAAAGCCTCTTTCAAACTGGCTGGTTATGACTATTCTGAACCCTTCGCCTAGTGAAAGTAAAGCAACAATTGCCGCGATGCCGATGACTATTCCTAAAGTAGTAAGAGCAGCTCTGAGCTTACGTAACTTAATGCCGCCCCAAGCGTATGAAAAAATGTCTACAACGTCCATTTCATGTTCCCCCATTTATGTTGCAATGTTACTTGTTTCTTCAATTATTCTTCCATCTAAAATTCGAACAATGCGCTTAGCTTGTTTTGCAATGTTTAGATCATGCGTAATCATGATGATTGTGACCCCTCTTTCCTCATTCAACTTCCTAAGAAGCAAGATTAACATGTCAGCTGTCTTCGAGTCGATGTTTCCAGTAGGCTCATCCAACAAGAGAAACCGAGGCTCGTTTGCTAAGGCTCTCGCAATTGCTACTCTTTGCTGCTCTCCACCGCTTAGCTCTGTTGGGTTATGTCCAGCGCGTTCGCTAAGACCAACAGCCTTAAGCAGTTCACTGGTCTTCTCTTTTCTTTGACGCTTTTTTACACCTGCGATTGCTAATGGAAGCTCCACGTTCTCGCTTGCCGTAAGTCTCGGAATCAAATTGAAAAACTGAAAAACGAAGCCTATTCGTCTTCTTAATTCAGCCAGTTCGTCATCATTTAGTGTAGACACATCCACGCCATCAATGATTACTTTGCCTTCTGTGGGCCTGTCAAGGGCACCTATAAGATTTAAAAGAGTTGACTTACCAGACCCTGAAGGACCGACAATCGCCACGAAGTCGCCGCTTTCAATTTCTAAGTCAACGCCTCGAAGAGCGTTAACTGGAACTTTTCCTAGCATGTAGGTTTTATGTAAGTTGATTGTTTGAACGACTGGCGCCAATTTTCGAACTCCCTCGCTTTCACAGTTCATCTTAGTCAAACATAAAATCGTGTATGAAAACCTTTTTATTGGCCGATTAGGATCATGTGAGGTCTCAGCTACTGGTTGCTAGCTTCTTGTTTATATCTTCGATTTTCTGCGCGGCTTCGTTTAGAACCTCGCAGGCTTGTTCTAGGGCTTCTTCAGAGAACTTTTGTTCAAGAGTTCCTCCCAAATCAAAGATCGCAGTGAAAAGTCGACGTACAGTCTCTCTTACCCTCACCGTTTTTTCAGGAGGAATTTTGAACCACAATGCACCGAGGAAAGGAGGCGGGAAAAACTTGGCATCCCTTCTGAATTCTTGTCTAATTTTCCTTTGTTCCTCGAGAAGGTTTACGCCTTTTTCCGTAAGCTGGTAGCGTTTAAGCCCACTTTCATCAGTAGGCAGTTCCTTCACATAATTATTGTCCAGTAACCAAGAGAGAAGCGGATAAATCGAGCCTGGACTTGGCTTCCAAAGACCATTAGTCTTTCTCTCAATTTCGTCCATTATCTCTGAGCCAGATTTCGGCTTTTCAGTTAAAATTTCAAGAACATGGTAACGAATGAACCCCTTAGGCACAACTGCTGTGTGACGTATCCAGTGTCTTCTCCGCTCAAACATATATATCACCATTGATATCAACATCGACATCAACAGCGATATTTAAACTTTTCGGAAAAATCAGTAGATCCGAAAGTGTTGTTTGATTTTTCTGGTTTTTGGTTTTTTGGGTTGTAGGGAGCATTCTTGTTAGGTTCTAAGGTGCTGTTGTTGTTCTTTTTGTGTGTCAT
>JAGTQS010000054.1 GCA_018397055.1 Candidatus Bathyarchaeota archaeon
AACTACTGTCTATCATTAAATTAGGATTATCTATAACTTAGCTCCAATAGAACTCAGGAAATCTAGGCACATAAAAAAAGTAATGTACTATTAAGAAAAGGCAACAGAGCACGGTGAGAACTGCAACCTTTTTCTTATTTGTGGTTGCGACCTTATACGCTAATAGTCCCCACCAAAAAACATACAGGTCGTTTGCCACAACATAAAATGGGATGGTGCTTGCTTGCCCATGCTTTGTGAGGTGACTGGCATCGTTCATGTACGGGATTAAGGCACCTATCACGAAAAAAGTGCATAGCGGAAGAACTTGAAGATATGGAATGCCTTTTCTTTTCCCGTAATCGTAAACTCTGAAGACCGAGAAAAGGATGATTGCTGCGGCCGAACCATTGAAAAGATGCCCCCATAGAGTGAAACCTAAAGGCATATGTGGTCCGTAAGGTTGGAAATTAAATCCATAGATTAAAGACAACAGTCTATCCAGCATCATGAATGAGAAATAGAATATCCCGATAGCGAGCAAGGTTGAGAAGAAAATTTCTTTCCTTGGACGTAAACCCATATGATTACGTATAAGCTTTTTCATATAAGTATTTCTGAAAAGGCAGCTCCGAACCTTGTTATTACGTTTGTTGCAATACCATGTATGTGTTGGAACGCAATGCAAATGCGATTGGATCCAAGAAATTTTTATTAAGGTATGAAGCAAATAGGTTGTTCAAAGGGGAAACGGTTTGGAAAGGTTGCCTGAAGATTTCCGGAATGTTCTGGAAAGGTTACTAACAGATTTGAAGGCCAGAGAATCCATTGTTGGGATTGGACTTTTTGGAAGCTGGAGCCGAGGAGATGCATCTTTAACTAGTGATGTTGACCTTCTCATTGTCGAAGGAAGAGACTTTGATTACGAGTACATTGAAAGAGCTTTGATTGATAATGTCTTTTTCGACTTAGATTACGTTCCTTCAAAGTGGATCTTACGGCAGATTCCTCCAGAAATTGACCAGAAGCTTTATGAATCTCAAGTCTTGCTAGACCGAAATGGTAAATTCGCAGTAGCTAAAGAATTGGCGTCTAAGAATTATTGGACGCTCGAACGGGCAGAAATGAGGATTGGAAACTACATAGTGCAAGCAGACACGTATCTAAGCAGAATCGTATCCGCCCTAAACAGAGAGGATTTCCAGAGTGCAAAGGTAAGTGCAATTCTAGGGCTTACTTCAGTCATGCGGGTTCTTTTGGAAGTTGCACGGAAGCCTTATTCTAACAGTCGTTTCTTAAGAATGCTTGAGTCCGCGACAATTCGGCTTAGCCAAAACGAGCTTTACGACGAATACCTTGACCTTGCAGGCTTTACCAAGATTAACAAACAAGACGCAGAAGGTATACTAGACTCGGTTACTGAAGCTTGGCAGAAAGTCATCGTTTTTGTCCAAGAAAACTCCTCAAAAATTGAGAAGGTGCATATCAGAGTAAAGAACGACCTAAACTATTATTGTAAAGAAAATTTCCTCAAAGGCATGCAGGTGCGGGCGCAGACTTTAATAAATGAAAGCCTGTACGAAGAGGCGGTTCATTACCTATTTCGAGGAACCATCAGTATGCTTGAAAACTATGTCTGGCTGATCTCAACGTTAGAAGGAACACGGTTTGATTTCACGAACCTATTCCAACGGCTGAAAAACTCAAGCCTCTCGCCGCCAGACATTTACCAAAAAACTGTTGAAGCGTTTAACCTCGAAGATACCTCGCAAAGCGATGCGGAAGAAGCTCAGAAAAAAGCCAAAGAAACCGTATCCAAAATCAGAAATAAACGCAGAGAGTTCGCTGAAACCTTTGACGTTTAATGATTAACTCTTTGCGAACCGCTTATTTTAATAAGGAGATTGCCTTACAAGGGTTTAGAAGTGTTTGATGTGGGCGTCACAACGGAAGAACAACGAAAAATAGGCAACTTAAAGCACGATCTTCAAAACCTTAATTTGATTGTAAAGATTCTAAACATAGGTTCTCCCCGCGGAGTTCCCTCGAGAAACGATCAACGCCAACATTGGATTGCAGAGGCAATTGTTGGCGACGAAACAGGCACGGTTATTTTAACCCTTTGGGACGACCAAATTAGGCAGTTCAAGGCCAACGACGTCATTGAGATAAGAGGCGGCTACACAACACTTTTCAAGGGCTCCTTAAGGCTAAATGTAGGAAAAGGAAGCCGAATAGCCAAAATTGACAAAGAAATTACACAAGTTAACATGAAAAATAACCTATCTGAAAGAACCCACATTCAGATTCCATGGACGCTTTCAGAAGCCCGGCCATTCAAAAGCCGCAGAAGACGCTAAGCACAAAACAATATACTTCAACGAAAACAAAAAATATTCTAACCAGTTAATTCTAGAATGCTAAAGGCAACATGAACAAGAAGCCCGGTGGTGTAGCGGTCAAGCATCGGGGCCTCTGGAGCCTCTGACGAGAGTTCGAATCTCTCCCGGGCTACCATAACAAAATCAGATTTTGTGGACGCATCTTATCTTTTCTACTTAAATTTAAACAAGATGCGTATCCTAAGTATTCAAACTTTAGATTTACGTGTAAATTACAATCTAGGTCGTATAATTGAGGCTATTTGCGTTTTCTTGCAAGTATTTTTTAACCTTTTTGGAAGATTTAGTAACTACAGATTTTTTGTAACGGCATGTATTCCAGAATAAAATAACATTGTTTAACTGGTTTCTATTTTTTGAAAGTAGTGGAGTGCTCATTTTTCTTTTGTAACTATGCCTTGGACTGCGCCGCATTCTTTGCAGAAGACGATTGTAAGCAGCTTGTCGCTTACCGGATAGTCAATGAAGGAAAACGATGTAACATCAGCTTCACATTTGAAGCAACTGGGCTTATTCTTCATTTCGCCACCTCCTATCATAATCTAACTTTCTCATCCCTATTTTATCTCCACAGTAAACTGTTCACTCTTCGCTGGTTGGTAGTTATCGTTTCCTTCAAATTTGGCGTAGACCTCAGCCGTATTGTCGCGTGAATCCGTTTTCTTGGCAGTCCACGTGATGCTGAATCTCCCTTCACTTTCAGTTGTTCCAGAGGCTAACAAGTCGTCTCGGCCAATGTCGCTGTCCATAATCTTGATTTTTGCGCTGGACACTGGTTTTCCAGTATTAGCTTCCACAAGTTTGCCAGTAAACGTAACAGGTGAGCCTGCTTTGACGATGCGAGAAGGCGTATCAAGAGTTAATACTGTCTTTATAGGTTTGGTTTGTGCAGGAGGTAGCATCTTCTGGATTATTTGGGTAACAACTGTTCCACTTGGTATTAGGATTTCTCTTGTTCCATCTGTGGTTTCTAATACAAGATGCATCAGCTTAACCTCTTTAACAACACCCGTTTGCCCAGCGACAGTAATGGTGTCACCGAACGTATATGGCCTTGAAATTAGGAGGAAAACTCCAGCAACCACATGAGACAAGATAGTTTGGGTGGCAAATCCAACAACTAAGCCTCCAAAAGAACCTATAGTCAAGGCAGCAGCAGCATTAACATTGAACACAGAAGCCATCATAGAAAGTAGAACGGCAAGACCTGAAATCCTAGTCAAGGTTCTTATTGTTGCAGCCGTGGGATGATCAGTGACTCTTCTCATGTATGTGTAAGTTACTCCACTAATTGTATTGACGATCAGGTAACCCAACGCAAAGACAAGGGCTCCTTGGATGTACGGGAGATAAGGGTTCACAAGCAGTATTATGCTGTTCAACGGCTGAAGCATCTGAGGAATTGTCTCAGCAGATTCCCATCCGAAGATGAAATCCAAAATGGATAATGAAACAGCAAGAATAACTATGTACAAAATGGTCTTGAAGCTTCCACGGCGAAGACTCTGAATCTTCTCTTCCGCTTTCACAACTTTTTCGTTCTCAGCAGACATTGACATACGTACACCCCAATAACAAACAAAGTTACAAAACTACCTGTTAAAACATTTTTCGACATTTTTTGAGAAAACCTTAAAAGACTCATTTAAAAGTTGCTTTTTTGAAAGGTGATGAGGCCCACCTTCAACCGCTAGGCATTCTGCCTAAGCTGATGGCTTCTACCGCTAGAAACGTGAAAGAGGTGGGATCATAATCCTTCCACAACGCAGTGTCGCTGATTTGATCGATATAAAGGGCGTAGTTAACTATGTCCTCGAAAGGCAGAACGAAGATGGCGGATATACCTTTTGTCGAGGAACAGATTCCAACGCTCAAGACACGTACTTTGCTCTAAAAATCCTCAAGATACTAAGCTTTAAACCAGAAAAAGTTGAAAAAACTGTGCGTTTTTTGCAGGGGCTTCAGCATGAAAATGGAGATTTTGACTCGGTAAAAGTTGCTTACTACGCAACTAGGGCTTTGTCCTACCTTGGGTCGAAACCCTTAAAACCTCTAATACCTCTCAAAGGTTCTTTAAACCTTTTTCTAAAAGGTCTTAAGCACTCAAGCACATATGTTGAGATTGTTTCCGAAATCGAAAGCATCCATCTGGTAATCGAACTATTTTCCGATCAAGAATTTTCGATTGACTCTGACAAGATCATAAAACTCCTTTTAAATCTAAAGAATAATGATGGAAGCTTTGGCAGTCGGAGGCATTCAAGAATTGCTTCAACTTATCACGCTCTTGAGGTGCTTCGATTTTTAAAAAATAATGACGAATTGCCAAAAGATACATTAACGTGGATTAGACGTTGTGAAGTCCCAAGTGGTGGGTTTGTGTCCTCTCCAGACGTGTCAACAGGCTTTTTGGAAGACACATATTATGGTGTAAAAGTTTTAAAAATTTTCAATGAAAAACTTGAATACCCAAATGAGACCCTAAAATATGTCGCAAAATTCCAAAATCCAAACGGCGGCTTCCGCAGATCTATTTTCCTAGGAATTTCCACCCTTGAATCAACCTACCAAGCTGTTTCTACAATCGATACAATTCTTTATTCAAAGGAGAATTAATAATGGTATTTCAACAAAGGTTACTACCAGATTCTGCTTTAAAGGTAGTTCTCAGTGGGCTACTAAACTCAACTTGGGGAAGTTTCAACCGAAGCACAATAGTAAGATTCTTCGTTTATGGAAATAATGTCAAAATAGGAGTCGGAGAAGGAAGCATACATCAATGGGAAATAGAGGCCCTGAAAGATTCACCTATACGGCATGAATGGTTCAGACTCGAACACCTAGATGAAACATATGTTGAGGGAATAAAGTATGTTCCCGGTGGTAAAGTTTCAGGTATGCCCCAAGAGCTAATACCAGTAAAAAGCAGAGATATAAAAATCTTTTATGATGAAACTATACACGGCTTATTCTCAGCTTATAGGTGTTTCGACATAAACTTTGAGAATGGACGAATACTGTCTATAATTGGTCAAAGAAGCATCATAAAGGACGTGGTGGAAACCGTTCATCCCGCATTTCCAAACCATAAATATCATGGGAGAGTAAACAATGTAGAAGTGGATGCAAAAATACTAAGCCACTTTATCAAGAAAGGATACGGAATCGGTATTCTAAGAAGAAAGGGTTCAATAAAAATCGAAAAAGTAATGGAAGGCTTTCCAATACTGGGAATAAGCGACATAATGGAAGTATCTTATTCTTTAAAAGCAAAAGGCTTCACCCTCGATCTTTAAATACTAATTTATCACATTGAACCCAAAAAACGATTTATACACAATCAATACGAAAAAGACAAAAATAGGGCTTATCAACGAAATTTTGAAGCAACTCTTATCATTATAACGTGAATGAAAAAAGAGTATGTTTTACGGAATTTAAATCTACTTTTAGCAACGGTGACTCCATAAACATTGCCTAGCCTAAGACCTATAGTTACTCTACAATCGAAGTAACGTAGCTATACCTGGGTTAAGATTTTTATTTCAGCAATTGTTTACTTGTATTCATGCCATTTGCTGCTGCTTGCAGGAAATGCAAGACTTACATGATTGGTCGAACTAAATCAGATGTTGCGTCTGAAATACGAAGGCACTTTCAGAGCTCTCACAACCAGTTTCCTCATCCTGACCCTATTTACTTGGATCTGGGCGATTTTGAACCTAACGCCGTGTATCTGGTTGACGAGTCAGGAAACCGCTACACCTTCATGTCGGAAATTTTCTGTTCAAAAGAATATTGCCTTGCAACGATATCTGACAAGGACTTCGACACTTGTGCCCTCGGAGCCAGAAAACAGGAAGCTTTAGAACCTGTACTGAAAAAATATTTTCCACCCTAACAAAAAAATGATGACATGACCAGTGCGAAGGATAATATAGAAAAAAGTTTTTAGATTTTTGCTTGACTCCAAACTTTTTTCATTGCTTCTCCTGTCTTTATAACAGCTTTTTCGATAGGCATCTCTTTTAAGCTTTTATCAAATGGCTCTGGTGTTACGGGACCGTCGTACCCAATTTTTCTTAAAGCATTCAGGAAGCCAACTATGTCGATGACGCCCGTTTCTCCTGGCAATCGTCTTATCGAGTCCACTTGCTCGTCTACTGGAACACCTGGTGGCGCATCATTAACGTGAACGTAAACCACGTCATTGCTCTTTAACTGTCTTATTTGGTCAACCGTTGTGTGGGAGGTATACCAATGCCAGCAGTCTAAAAGAAGCCCAACGTTCTTGTTTTTAATAGCTTCACGAAGCTTGAGGACGCCGTCCATTGTGTGAATGAACTCGTACTTACCCCTAGCCCAAGATGTTTTCGGTCCAACAAACTCAAGTCCCAAAACACATCCGCAATCTTCCAAAACATTGGCTACTTCTCTAAGTCTCGAAACATGGAGATCAAAATTTTCCTTATAAGGCAAGGTGTCTGAAAAAGGCATCAACCATGTAAAAACCCTAAAGCATCCCAAGGTGCTTGCCATCTTTGCTTGGCGTGGAAGATTATCAAGGTCTTTTTGGAACGTTTCGTCGTCTTTTCTGAAGTTAACTGGAAGACCCCACCCTCCTAATTTTAGTTTTTTTCGTTTAAGCATCTCTTTTATGTCATCGGCTGATTGCATTTTTAGAAGGTTTTCAATTTCGAATATGTCTATATCTATGCCTTGAAATCCACCTTTTATAGCGAGGTCAGCTGCCTCATATAACGGGGCTTTGAACCCTAATGCTCCAAGATTTAGGTTCCTAAACACTTAGTTCACCTATCCAATTCATTATCTTCTCGAAATTTATATTGTGCGGAAAAAACGATTGCCCAAGCCTCGTTCTATTAAGAATATGTGAACTACCCCTCGCTATCGCAAGGGGCTTCCTGCTTCAATGATGAAGTTTGCTGGCGTATAAACCAGTAGAGGCTTCATCTCAGCAGGCGAGTCAGGGCTGTCCCATCCCCTCATCTTTATCCGCACTGCGGAAATCCAATCCCTAATGGGATTTTCATGGCTAAGCCCTTTTGAGGTGCCTCTTGGGTTCACCTTCACCACCCGAACACCAGCGCTTTCGGCCTTGTATTCGAGCAGTTGAAGGAATTTGCCCCAAGAGGCATCCAGTATTTTTTGGGCTAAGTTGTGGTTTCTAACCATGTTTCTTATGTTCAAGTTCTCAACGCATATCACGTCATAGTTGTTCACGTAGAACCTTGAGAGTTTATGGAGGAAATCATCTCTCTGATTTACAAGCTTCTCGTAAGCTTTTGCAAGCTTTATCCTCTGTTTTTCACGATTTTTAGAGCCTTTCTTTTTTCTTGAAAGCCAATGCCGTAAAGCCCTTATCCGCTCAAGCGTTTTCTCGTAAAATCTTGGATTTTCTATTTGCCTTCCATCGCTGTCCGTCAAGAAGTTTTTTACTCCCACATCTATGCCTATAATTCTCTTTGGTTCTCTTTGAGACGGCTTGTTTTCTTTCTCGATACACATATAGGCAAACCATTTACCCGAATTATGTTTTTTTATCACAATCTGCTTTATCTCTCCATCCACAGGTCTATGAACTCTTATTGGGACGTCTCCAATCTTTGACAGGTGTAGTAAGTCAAGCCTTTTCCCTGTTTTAATAAGCTTGAATCCCGACTGGTTATAGCAGAAGGTTTTGAACCATCCTTTCCCCTTGAATCTGAGCCTCCCAACCCTTCTACCATTCCTTTTCAACTCTGATAACGCTTTCAGGTTTGAATATAGCTGACAAAGAACCATCTGCAAGACCTTCGAATAAACATTATTTATTTCAGGCTTTTCAGCCTTCAGCCCGGGCAGTTGAGCTTGAAGCTCAAATCTGCTTGGAACCTTGCCCTTTCCATTTCACTGAGCCAGGAAATAATTGTAGGTTTGCCTACACAACTCTAAAGTCTCAAGTAGCTTTTTCTCTTGCTCTCTGGTTGGATAAAGCCTGAATTTATAGCTAAGCATTCCTTTGTTCCTCAACATACCTTTTCAAAACATCTAATGTTACCTGCCCAGTTGTAGCGAGAAAATACGATGGAGACCAGAAAACCCCCTTCCAGAGCTTTTCTTTCACTTCGGGGAAGTTCCTCTGGATTTCCCTTGACGTTATGGTTTTTACAGCATTGATATATTTTGGTATATCCAATGTTGGCTTCGCCTTGAAAATCATGTGAAAATGGTCTTTATCACACTCAATATTTAGAACATCCACATCAAAGCTTTCACTCACTTCTCTCGCCTTTTGCTTCAAAAAATCCACAATCTTCTCATTTTCGAACACTTGCCTGCGATACTTTACAACCTGAACAAAGTGATATTGCAAAGCATAAACTGAATGAGCGCCTTTGTCAAGCTTGTATTTCATAGTTACTAAATTTTCTTTGAAACTATAAATACTTTCGGCTTTCATCCCCCAGCTTTCGCAGGGGGACTTCCCGCCGATATAGTTAAACTGTGAAAATCAGATATCTGATTAGTGTGGAATAGAAACCTTTTTTGGGTCGAAGGCAACCTTAAACCTGAGGTTCATGAAGGTGGCTTGTGCTGTTAAACAAGTGAAAAAACCTCAGCTTAAAAACCCGCTGTTACTTGAGGGTCTTCCAGGTATAGGTCTCGTGGCAAACATTGCTGTAGCATACCTAATACGGAAGCTAAACGCAGAATTTTTTGCTGAAATCGTAGCGCCTTCCTTTCCAGACGTTTCAATTACTGAGAAGGATGGCTCTATAAAGACGCCCTTTTGCCATCTATATTACCATAAATCGGACAATAACTGCAGCCGCGATCTGATTCTCTTATATGGTAATACCCAAGCTTTGTCGAGGCGAGGACAATATGGCCTCTGCGGTTGCATATTAGACTTGGCTGAAAGCCTTGATTGCCAAAAAATCATTACTTTAGGAGGGTACAGACCAGGCCGGAAGGTTAGTGAACCAGCTCTGTATTATGCAGCTTCAGACCTTGAAACTGCCCGCGAAGTGGAAAAACTTGGGGCTCAAAAGCTTAGCGGCCAAATTTATGGGGTAGCAGGTCTTCTTGTGGGATTAGCTGGCCTCCGAGGAATGAAAGGATTCTGTTTGCTAGCTGAAACGGAGGGAACCAGTTTGGATGTTGATGCCGCAAAGGCAGTTCTTAAGGCGCTTTCAGATACGTTAGGGTTGAAGCTTAAAATTGACGACTTAAAGACCGCTGAGGACTTAGCTGATTTTCTTTCGCCATTCGATTTTGGAGCCATAGCAAAGGAGCAAATAAGAGAAGGACCAAAACCTAACTGGTTCATTTAGAATTCGCTGACGAACTCTGAGTAGTTGGATAATATTTATCGTGACAATACAAAAAATGAATTAAGCACCTTTTCACAGTCTAATCTCTGCAGGTGTTGACGTTGGCTAAAATTGTTATTATAGGTGCTGGAAGCCATGTTTTTTCGAAAAACTTGATAACAGATTTTCTCTCCTATCCTGAGCTCACAGAGTGCACGATATCTTTGATGGACATCAATAAAGAAGCCTTAGACATGACGACGGCGTTCGCGAGGAAGCTAATTAAACAACACGGTCTCGGAACTAAGTTAGAGTCAACAACAGACCGCAAAGCCGCCCTAGAAGGAGCCGACTACGTAGTTGTGTCCATAAGGGTCGGCGGGCTAGAAGCGAACATACCTGACCTTTTGATTCCTGCAAAGTACGGAGTGAAACAAGGTATCGGTGACACCATTGGCCCAGGCGGAGTGTTTTATGGGCTTCGCCATATCCCAGTTCTTTTAGATATTTGCCACGACATGGAGAACCTTTGTCCCGAAGCTTTGCTGATTAATTACACGAACCCGATGGCTATGCTTTGCTGGGCAATGAATGATTATTCGAAAATAAAAAACGTGGGCTTATGTCACAGTGTACAAGGGACAGCTTACGAGCTATCCAGATATATTGGTGCACCCTTTAACGAGGTTTCATACTGGGTTGCCGGCATAAACCACATGGCTTGGTTCCTAGAGTTCAAGTGGCGAGGAAAAGACGCTTATCCACTTCTTAGGGAGAAGTTCAAAGACCCAAACGTTTATTCAAGGCCAGATGCACATTGGGCTGGACCTGACATCGTTCGCGTTGAGATTTTCAAGGCGCTGGGATACTTCAATACAGAGTCAAGCCAACACATGTCAGAGTATGTGCCGTATTTCCGGAAGCGTCCAGAGATTTTCGAAAGGTTCAAGCTCAGAGTCCCAACATTAAGAATAGAAGGAGTAGGTGAAGACCGCAAGAGACAAGACGAAGAGATGAAACGCATAATAGAAAGCGATCAGGTTGTTCCTCTACGGCGAAGCGGCGAGTATTGTTCAAGCATAATCTATGCAATGGAAACAGGAATTCCAACGCAGATTAACGGCAACGTAAGGAATAATGGGTTAATCACTAACCTTCCAGAAGGCTGCTGCGTTGAGGTTCCATGTCTAATCGACAAAAACGGAGTTCACCCATGCTATGTAGGTCGCCTTCCACCGCAGTGCGCAGCATTAAACAGAACAAACATAAACGTCCAGGAACTTGGGGTTTTAGCAGCGGTTGAAAAGGACAAAGACTTGGCGTTTCAAGCTATACTTGTTGATCCGTTGACTAGCGCAGTTTTGACAATTGACGAAATACGAAGCATGGTAGACGAGATGTTTGAGGCAGAAGCAAACTACCTAAAGGGCTTCAAATAAAAGTGCCTCTGATTTTTCTTTTTTTATAATCATTAAGCAAGATGACCACTTTTCTTTGAAGGGTGGGTTGCGTTTTTTGTTCTTCGATGTATTTGCGTATTGTTTCTGTTGAGAGGTGTTCTGCTGTTCCAACGTAGTAGCTTGGGCTTCATGGTTTATCCTTCCTGTGTTTAGTTCGTAACTCAGGAAACTTCTTGAACGGTTGTGGTGCGGTTACGC
>JAGTQS010000002.1:0-20228 GCA_018397055.1 Candidatus Bathyarchaeota archaeon
TGACCTCTTTATTCTCGTACCTAAAGGTCAAAGCAGAGAAGTCTTTATAAAGGTCTTGGATTGTGCAAAAAGAGTTGCCGGTGAAAATTATTTAGAGGCTTATGCCGAGCACCCTTACATCGAGTCCAACGTCGAGGGGTTTACAGTTGATTTTGTTCCATGTTTTAAGGTTTCATCCGCAGAACAAGCTGAATCCTCTGTTGATAGGACGCCTTTTCATACACAGTACGTAAAGAAACATTTAACTGAGGAAACAAAAAGGGAGGTTCGAGTGCTTAAAAGGTTTATGCGGGGCATAGGCACATATGGTGCAGAGATTAAGGTTGGAGGATTTAGCGGATACTTATGTGAGGTTCTTATCCTATATTACGGCAGTTTTATCAATCTCTTGAGGTCTGCTGCTGACTGGAAACAAAACGAGGTTATCGATCTAGAGAACCATTTTAAAGGCCAAACAGCGGAAGCCAAGCAAATTTTCCATGAGCGCCTCATTGTCGTAGACCCCGTAGATAAGGGAAGAAACGTAGCTTCAGCTGTGAAGCCTGAAAAGTTAAGCGAGTTCATTGCCGCGTCTAGACAGTTCCTGAAAAATCCCAGATTGGAATTTTTCTATCCGAAGCCTACTAAGCCTCTGTCTTTTAACACAATTGCCAGAACAATGAAGTCTAGAGGAACAACCTTTGTCTTCCTAAAGACAAGGGCTATTCAAGCTGTTCCAGACGTGCTTTGGGGACAGCTATACCGGTCTCAAAAAGCTTTGGCAAAGACTCTTTCTGGGTACAGCTTCAGTATTGTCCGACATGGTGTTTGGAGCGACGAGAAATCAGCTAATATCTTTCTGTTCGAAATGAGTTCCCATTGTCTACCTGCTGTTGAAAGGCATACTGGTCCACCTGTTTGGAAAAAAGGAGACTGCGAAAAATTTTTGGAAAAACACTTAGAGTCCAAAAAGACTTTGTCTGGTCCAAGAATTGAAGACAACCATTGGATAGTGGACAGACAGAGAAAATACATAAATGCCGTTACTCTATTACGAGAAAAACTTGAGAACGACAGAAAAAGCTTAGGAATAGCCAGCATGGTTTCCGATGCATTCACATCATCCTTTGAAATTTGGGTAAATAAGGAAATAAAGAAATTTTATATTCACAACCGCGATTTTGCTGTTTTCTTCACAGAATTCCTTAAAGGGAAACCAAGGTGGCTTCTCTGATCTTGTTGGAGCCTTCTAACATATTTTTGTAAGTTTTTGAATTAGTTATTGGCGTGTCACCATGCAAGACTTTGTTTCTTTAGATCGGCTTGAAAAAGAAGGGTATTCTCAGATTATCAGTTACCCTAAACCTGATACAGGCGACATAAGTAAAAAACTGGCTGAGATGCGAAGACTGGGTGTAACAGCATTATGTTTTGAAGGAACCAAGAAAATTGGCAATGTAATGGTACTCGGCAAAGGCCACGTAGGAATCGTTGTCCTGGCTAAGACTGACTCAAGATTAGCCGCCTTAAAGATTAAGAGAACCGATTCTGGAAGAGCGAGCATGCAACATGAAGCTGAGGTTCTAAAAATAGTAAACAAAGTTGGCGTGGGACCAAGGTTGCTTAGGTGCTCTGAAAACCTTTTACTGATGGAATTAGCTGAAGGGAAGCCTTTTTCTCAGTGGATCAACGACCTTGGCGACTCGGAAGATGCAAAGTATGTGGCTCAAAAGGTTTTGAGGCAAATATTGGAGCAATGCTGGAGGCTTGACGAGGTAGGAGTTGATCATGGAGAACTCAGCAATGCGTCGAAGCACATAATAGTGCAACCTAATAATGTGGTTTACATTTTAGATTTCGAAACTGCAAGCACACAAAGAAGAGTTTCGAATATTACGTCTATTTGCCATTATCTTTTCTTAGGAGGGGCGACTTCTGAAATTGTGAGAAAAAATATTGTTGACGTGGACCCGGCTTCTCTTCTCGAAGCTTTAAGAGCTTACAAAAAGAGCCGTACACCAAGTAACTTCAATGTTATCCTTGAAATTTTTTATGAAAAAATTTAGGAATGTACAAATGAAGATTTTTCTCTTTTTTTGTAAATGTATAATCCCACTGCAAATATAGCTGGGACGGTTGCAATTATTGTAACAAACATGTATCCAAAATACCAAGGTATCGGATCCAGAATCGTGAATGTTTCAATGCTGTCCTCAAAGTCTTATAGGAACTGCTGATACCGAGTTGGAGTGGCAACGTATGATATGATATATATCCTAGAGTTTTTAATCAGCATGACTTGATTGACCATAAAATCATAGCCTTGAGTATTGATTGCAATGATGATTTCGTAAGCATCGACGCCTTTAATGGCTTTCATAGGTTCGGAAAGGATTAGGAGTTATTGAAGGCCAATTGATATTGTTCTCTTACAGATTCAGCAAATTCTTCTAATGTTGTATCTTCCGAAGTGGTCTCGACATAAATCTCAATCAATGTTACACTTTCATTGTTAGTTGTAGACTCGTAGAATATTACGTCAAAATTTTCTTCAACAGGCTCTTCGATTATCCATCCAGAAGGCTCATCGATCGTAAAAAAGTTCTCATTGCTTGTATAAGCCATTGTTGAATTCACAGTAATACATCACAGAAAAATAGCAGCCGTAATTAACTTTGTTTTCATCATGTCTGGAATCAACAATTAACATAAGTTACTACATTTATTTCTCAGACACATTTAATAACTCTTGTTATTTTCTTGAAGACCTAATCTATTTGCATTATTATTTCAGCAAATTGAATATCAAAAATGTCGCTTTAATATTCTAAGAGTTAGATTTCCCTTGTTTCGCATTTAAGTTTTTTAAGGATTTCATTTGCCTTTTTAGTATCAACTTTCAAGGTATAAACCATTTTTGATGTCATAAGCTTAAGCTTTACCGTGTCCTTTTTTCTTTTTACAAGGCAACATTTAGCCTTCTCAGATAAACGAACAAACTCATCTACGTTTGAAATTTCACTAGGCAATACATCAATCCTTCTTTTTTCATGTAGTTTATTTATTGAGTAATCATTCACCATTTTCTATTTTGATAATTTTTAAAGCAACTTTATTCAGTAATGACTTCTAATTTTTATATCAACTAAGCATATAAGTCTTAATCCAAACCTAAATTCAAGTTTAACCGATAGACTAAAGCTTCATTACGTGTTTCATTTTTTGAAACAGTTGTTTCATGGTGTCCCTTAAGTGCAGCTTTCCTATTTTATCATGTTGACAAAAAGCACATGGTGCAGTTGCAATCAAACAGAAAATTGAGGGTGAAGTAATATGAAGCAGAAAAAAAGTACTGTTGCCATAATTCTTTTATCAACTATGCTACTTAACATTATACCTAATTTGACCACAAGTTACGCAAACAACTTCGGAACTCTACCACTTTCAGAAAATAATAATATACGAAACAGAGCAGAAAATCTCGTTGCCCTAGCAGACAAAACCCAAGAAAGGGTTCAAAGTTTCATTGACCTAATATACGCAAATGTAACAGCTCTGAATTTAATAGGACAAGCAGGATTAATGGACGAACTTGAAGGAAACATAACACTTTTCAGTCACGGCATTGGCAACCTTACAGCTGCCCACGAAATGCTTGGCGCCTCTAATTATCAAGGCGCTGTTGCTAATGCCACTGAGGCTTTCCATGTCTTCAAACAAGTTTTCGTGGCTTTACATGTGATTCTCGACAAGTCAGGAGTACAGAAGGGAGAATTGATCGATGCGCAGGGACTTCTAGAGGCAATGAGGCGAACCTTAGAAAAAATCGAGAAATTGAGACAACTAAACCTTACCTTGGAAGATAAGGAAATACTAGATAACGCTACAGTTTTCCTTAATATAGAGTCAGCGCGAATTTTACTGATGGAAGGAAATGTGGCAGACGTTGTTGAAAACTTAACTCAAGCCAAAAACATGATTAGAGAAGTGTATAGGCTTCTCGCTGAACGTGCACGTGAAAGGAATACCATGAGAATCCGAATACAGAACTTTCTTAAAGGACTTCAGAACGCTATGGAAAGAATCAGACAAAGGCTGCAACTGGCTGAAAATCAAAGATTCAATGTAACTGCTATACTGGAACAAATGGGCTACCAAAACATGGAACAGCTTATGCAGCACCTACAGGCTATGATGGGCGAAGCTGAGCAAAATGGTGAACTAATCCGAAACATGATTCAAGACATGAACAGAATAGGTCAAACAATCCGTGAGATTAACCAAGGTTTATCTGGATTCCTCAATAATGGTCATCAATCTCATGGCGACAACGGCAATGGTAACGGCAACAATAATAAAGACCACGGTCATGGTCACGGCGGAAAACCATAAAACATCAATACATCGAAAAATCCCTATTTTTTTAGTTCAACTTGATTTTCAAGCCCAACTCTTTTAACCTTAACAATGTCGAATTTTTCCAGTCTTTTAACTAGCCTCCAAAGACTTGTCCTAGGCATATCAGGAAATTGAGACCTGATTTCAGCCTCAAACACTTTTCCTCCTTTCTCAGCAATGAACATTATTACTTTTTTGTCTTCCTCTCTCAAGTATGGGTTGGATTTTAAAATCTTTTCAACCTTTTGGCCTTTCAGTCTTTTTAAATAGAATAATAGGAAAATCCCAACGGCAACAAATGAAGCTGCAGCCAGTTCCATAAACGGGAACGTTGGTGAAGCTAATACTGTAAACTTGGCTGTCAGGTCTCCAATTGTTACAACATAGGTTCCAGAAACATTTTTGGTTACGTCAAAAGTCACAACGGTTGACTGCCCGCCTTCAAGCGATACTGTTTTACTACCCTCAACTGTTTCTCCAATTCTAAGTACCGCGGTGTATGAGCCTGCTTCATCACCATTATTTGTGACTGTGACAGAAATTGTGACCGCTTCTCCAGCATGAACCTTCTCTGGTGTCACATTAAGGTTATTAATCTCAAATTGCGACGGCTGAACGATTGAAACCACATAATTAATTTCCCAGAATCCTGATAGCAACGTAAGCTGTATTTTGCCGTCATAAATTCCGATTGATTCCGGAATATTGTTGAAGTCCATAAGCTCTGAGTTTTGTGGCAGGGTCAAGGTGAGATTATATGGAGTCCAGAAGGAAATAGTCCATACTTCTGCCTTTTTTCCGGTTAATGCTGTAGTGTCATATTCCAAAAAGACGCTTTGGCATCCTAAGCTGAAAATGGTTATGTTTTGCTCAACTATTTCATAGTCTAGGACCGTTTGGTTTTCATCGGTAACCAATATGTTCTCAACTAGGTTAGAAAATAGGGTTAACGTAAAATATGGAACTGTCTCGTTAACTATTATGGTTTGTGCAACGTGAACTAAGCCATCTCGGTAGACTGTTAGACTAGTGGATTCAACCATAAACTCTTCGACACTGGTTATAGAGAGCGACGTAGATGAGAAAATAATTAAAAATAATAACGCCATCAGTGAGCTACGTAGATCTCGAACCATCCGTCGTACCACGCCAGATTAAACAAAACTGCTGTTGTAACGCTCTAATAAAAATTATGAACTGCACAAATAGATTCGATTCAAAGATATAATGCATACCCCTTCTCTTTTGAAAATCTATAAAGAATTAAAGAGAAATTGTTCACTACATGAAAAATTCATGCGCGTGCGCAAATGACCAGGTATGGAATTTAGTTCAACATTAGAGTAGAAAAAAAGTTTTATGGGAATTTCCTTATGTTTAATGATTTCTTTATTGTTTACTGAGTTCTTTGATGATGTCGGATGTAATCTCCAATTTGGCATTATAAACGTACTTAAGGTACTTTAGTCCGCTGTCCTGATCTTCTTGAGTGAAGGCTTCCACGCCGTCTTTTGCCACAATAATTTTGTAGCCTCTGAAGAAGGCGTCAGCAGCTGTGTGTCTAACGCACATGTTCGTGTGTAAACCTGTTAGAATAACTGTTTTCACTCCTAAACTTCTTAAAAGAGGATCTAGACCTGTTTCGTAAAAGCCGCTGTAGGTTCTTTTTTCAACAATATAGTCCTTTGTTGTTGGTTTCAGTTCAGGAATTACCTCTGCTCCTTTTGTTCCTTTAATAGCGTGGCCTCCCCATTTTTCGATTACTTCGTGGTCTTGAGGATAATGGGCATCGTTACTGTAAACAACAGTCACGTTGTTCTTGTGTGCTGCTTCAATTAGCTTTTTTATGTTTGGAATTATGTTTTGAGATCTTTCGCACTTTAAACTTCCCGTCACAAAATCATTCAACATGTCGATAACAATGACTGCGTATTCGCTCATGATTGTATCTCCACTATATTAAATAAACCTCTACTAATAAATAATGATATAACTGTGTTATAACGTTTTCTTTTTTATCATCCTCAACAACAAAAATCTAAGGCTTAATAGTTTCCTTCAGCATATCATAATTGAAACAACAAGAATTAGGGTGCTTAAGTTGAGTTACGAAATGTGGACGGAAAAATATCGTCCCCGCTCACTAAACGACATTGTCGACCAAGAGGAAATCGTTAACAGACTGAAAAGTTTTGTTAAAGCCAAAAATGTTCCTCACTGCATCTTCGCTGGACCACCTGGAACGGGTAAGACCACAGCTGCATTATGTCTCGCCCAAGATTTGTATGGACCAGGTTACCGCGAATACGTGATGGAATTGAACGCCAGCGACGAAAGGGGAATAAACGTTGTTAGAGAAACCGTGAAAACTTTTGCAAGAACAAAGTCCATAGGTGAAGTTAGCTTCAAAATCCTCATTTTAGACGAGGCGGACAACATGACAAGCGACGCTCAACAAGCCTTAAGAAGGACAATGGAGCGTTACACAGAGACCGCAAGGTTCATTCTTATCGCTAATTATAGCGGAAAAATAATTGAACCCATCCAATCTCGATGTGCGCCTTTCAGATTTACGTATCTTCCTATGGAGCACGCAATAAACTGGATAAAACACATCGCAGAAAATGAAAAACTGACAATCGAAGATGACGGGCTTGAGGCCATTCTAGAAATCAGTGGTGGAGACTTAAGGCGAGCAACAAACATCCTTCAAACTGCAGCCTCAGTTGGTAAACCTATAAACGAGGAAACTATTTACTCAGTTGTCGGCAGAGCAAATCCATCCGATGTGCAAGGAATGCTTTTAACAGCCTTAAATGGCAATTTTGTTGAAGCGAGAAAAAAACTTAGAGACATGATTCTCAAATACGGATTAGCTGGAACCGACATCATAGGGCAAATTCACAACGAAACCTTCAAGCTAAATGTTCCAGACAAATGGAAAGTGAAACTTGCGGACATAATAGGCGAAGTGGATTTTCGACTATTACAAGGCTCAAATGAGGAAATCCAACTTAGCGCTTTGCTAGCAAAGCTGGTTGAAGCAGGAGCCGACATCAAAAGAGGACAATAAAATTGAACGTTCCGTGGACCTTAAAGTATAAACCCCAAACTCTAGATGAGGTTGTTGGAAATAAAGAAGCGAAAGACACGATATTGAGGTGGATTCGGGAATGGAACAAGAAGCCTCCTAAAAAGAGAGCACTTTTCATATATGGGCCGCCAGGAACTGGAAAAACAGTTGCAGCCGAGGCTTTGGCTAACGATCTTGGTATGGAGCTCGTTCAAAGCAACGCAAGTAACTATCGAACATCTGAAGCTGTCCAAAAATTTGCAGGCATAGCAAGTCAGTACACGACTCTGTTTGGGAAAAAAAGGCTTATTCTTTTCGACGAGCTGGATGGCATAGCTGGCAATGCAGATCGTGGGGGGCTTCGTGAAATTACTGAGGTTATTAAAGTTACAAATTCACCAATAGTGTTGACGGCAAACAATGCGTATGATCCTCGGTTTTCAACACTTAGGGAACATTGCCAATTGGTGGAATTTAAGAAGCCTACGAGAACCGAAATAGAGACGCTTCTTAAGAAAATCTGCAGTTACGAAGGCATTGAAGCTGAGGTTGAAGCTTTAAAGCTTATCGCTGAAAGAGCTAGCGGTGACCTAAGGTCGGCAATTAACGACTTGCAAGCGTTGTCTCAAGGCAAGAAAAGGCTAACTTACGAAGATGTCAGCTGGCTTTCAACAAGAGACCGAAAAGATGCCGTCTTCAAAGTGCTGAGCGATATTTTTTATGCTAGAAGCAGTTCAGACGCCAGAAGAGCGGTGGATGCTGCAGACGTGGACTTGGACATGCTTTTTGAGTGGATATACGAAAATGCGCCATACCAGATTAAGAATCCTAATGAATTATCTGCAGTCATGGAGATGCTTGCAGTTGCCGACCTGTATCGTGGAAGAATAGGTTCTACGCAGAATTGGGAGCTTATACGATATTTCATAGACTTCATGACGGCGGGCGTTGCAGTTTCATGGAGCCACAAGTCTTCCGGCTGGGTTCCATTCAAGTTTCCCACCCGTATTATGATGATGTCACAGTCCAGAGCAGAAAGGGAGATATTAACAATAATTGGATTGAAAATAGGAAAAAGGTGCCACATATCAGCAACATGTGCTATAAAAGAAGTAATTCCATATCTACGCATAATCTTCCAAGCTAATGACAAATGGAAGAAAGGATTATCCCGATGGTTTGACTTGGATGAAGATATGGTGAATTATCTTTTAACCGTTAAAAATTAGAGTTCAGCTTTATTACATAGTTTTTCAGGTAACTGGAGAATTTGCTTTGACAACAAGAGTTAATATACATGGAAAAAACAATCCTCAAATAAGTACGCTAATATTCGATGTAAGCGGCGTTATTCTTAACGACTTATATACGGTTTGGAAGGCTGATTCCGAGGCGTATGAATCTTGCGGAATAGGAAAAATCAGCAGCATAGAGATTTTTAAAGAATCATTTAAGATGCCAATTCTTGAGTATCACCGATCGATGGGGGTCCCTGACAAGGTAATTCCTGAACTTGAGGCTGCATACCGTCAGTCATACCAAAAATACAGTAAATTCATTAAGATATTTCCAGATGTAAAAAGGACCCTGAAAAAACTTAAACAAAATGGCATCACATTATCCATCGCCTCAAATATTCCAAGCGACTTTCTTATGGAACATTTAAAAAGTTTCGGGATTATCAACTATTTCAATGCCATCACAGGCCAAGATGATTGCGAAGAACAGAAACCGTCTCCAAAGCCAATTTTAGTTACCCTGCGAAAACTTGATGCAAAACCAATGAGTTCAGCATACGTTGGAGACATGGAAGAAGATATAATTGCAGGAAAAAGGGCGGGGGTTTTCACAATTGGAATATGCCGAAAAATGGGGTACCATCCCTACTGGAAGCTAAAACGGCAAAATCCAGACTTCCTAATTAAAAACTTAAGCCAAATTTTCGAAATAATTAAAACAAATCAAGCTAAGACAACACAAAAATAACTTAACAGTCTTTTCAGAATATCCATTGAGAACCCGTGGACTTTGTTAAAAGCAATTGGCAAATTTTCTTAATAACTAAACTTTGGCAAATTTTCGTTTCGAATGTACCCACAATGCAAAAAATGGAGTTCGCACCCATGAATATTAACATTATTTTAGCAAAAATCTTCCAAGAAATAGGAGAAAGCCCAAAAATTTGCCAAACTTTAGTTAATAACTGACGCAATATAAATAAAAAGGGAGAAAGTGAGGGAGGTTATTTTTTCATCAAGCTTTTTACAGCAACGCCTACGACTAACCCGACAACAAGTAAAGCTATGGCAATTCCCTGCCACATCGTAACATTGCCTTGAGCTGCTGTAACCTGGCTTTCCAGATTATCAACCTCGCCTTGCAACGTGGACACCTGGCCTTGAAGTGACGTAATTTGTCCCTGCAGTGTCGATATTTGACCTTGCATTGTTGTTATTTGGTTGTATTGCGTTATCATGGTATCTGCGAACGAGAGAACAAAATCAACAATGTTCTTAAACAGGATGGCTCCTTGTTGCGGATAGTCTATGGAGTATCTTTGGATTCCATAGAGCTCTGGCATGTACATGCCAGTATAATGGTCGAAGGGTCCATCTGCGGAGGCTATCACAATATTCTTATTAGCATAGTTAATTTCCATTACAAGCAGTGGAAACTCTCCTGTTTCTCCAACCTCATGAACTTGGGCGACAGGTTCAGTAAATTCTGCTGTTGTTCCCGTTGGGCTTGACGTCATTATTAAGTAAACGTTTGAAGGTCTTTCCGCTTCGAGCTTGTGATACTCTCCATCATAGTAGCCCACTATTAGACCTGGACCGTGGAAGAGGGCATAATTAACTCCTTGCACAAGGAAGCTAAGTTCAGGTGCGCAATTATCAGGAACTCCATAAACACGGTAATCTGCTCCAGCATTTGTCTCTGGATCCACCGTTTCACAGCTCTCAAACCTTAAGACGCTGCCAAGATATTCAAATAGTGCGTTACCACTTAGGACTCTGCCATTATCGCTTGGATAGTCACTGTCTCCTGCTACCCAGATTGCTTTTCCACCAGTTGAGAACCATTGGTCAATTGCTTCGAGCTCAGAGGCAGTATAACTAAGCGCTGCGTCTACTCTTACAGATATTAGCATCTTTGCGTCTGCGAGGTCGCTTGCAGTTAGTTCACCCATCACTAGAACCCAATTTACCCAGGTTATGTTGTTCATTATTGCTTGTAATTGACGGTCAGCCTGTAAGGCTCCTTTAGCATGAAGAACAACCTTTGGTTTAGCTGCTGTACAAGTTGGTATTGATGTTGCTGCTAAAGTCAACAGAGATACAAAAAACATAGTTGAAATTATTTTTCTTCTCAAGTCGTTTCCTTCCTTTTTTTACTACAATTCATATAATATGCGGATGTATATTAAAATCTTTAATAGCAAAGCGTAATTCATTATATAATTAGTAAAATATTCAATAAGGTTTGGAGGAAAAAAGATGGATAAAAGGCTGACGATTTTGGCAATATTGGTCATTGTAATCGGCTCGTTAGTTGGCATATATATTCTTTCGATGAAACCCTCGCCAACTGATAAAAAAGCCACGATAACAGGTACAGTTACTGATAACCAAACAGGTGATCCTCTGTCCGGAGTCACCGTGACTCTTAATGGGGAAACTGTTACAACTGGCTCAGATGGGACGTTTTCATTTTCGGTTAATTTAGGTTCATACAACGTTTCTGTGAGTAAAGAAGGTTATAATTCAACTTCACAGTTAGTTGAGGTAACAGAATCGACGACTTACATTCTGAATTTTGCATTAGTTGCTTCAGAATCTCAACCGCCTCCATCCACAAAAATTGTGCTTAAAATCATAACGCGGCATGGAACCGACATTACTAACGAAGCGGAGAAGGCCTTCTTAAAGAGTGACTTAGCTAAAAGATACAATGTTGTTGATATAGTTTGGGTTCCAGTTGGAGCAACTTTGTGGGTTGACGTGATTAACATGTCTGGAGACATCGATGTTGCTTGGGGTGGAGGACCAGTTCTTTTTGACACCGTCTTCGCTGCCGGCCTCCTTGCGCCACTAACTAGCGCCGATGTACAGTCGATATTGAACGAGATTCCTGAAGAAATCGTAGGCGTATCAATGAAAAGATACAGCCAAGGGCAGGTCTATTGGGTAGGAGCTGCAATCTCGTCTTTTGGCTTCACAATTAATACTCAATATTTGGCAAGTATGAGTCTCCCTGTGCCTAGAACGTGGGCTGATTTAGCTAACGAGACTTACGCGGTTACCCTTCCATCTCCAAGTGTCGGAACAGCAGATGCTACAAAATCAACCTCGAACACCAGAATGTTTGAAATCATTCTGCAAGGATACGGCTGGGAAGGCGGTTGGAAGATTCTTACTCTTAAAGGAGCCAATTCAAGAATATTTGATCAATCGGAAAGTGTCAGGGACGCTGTTATGAACGGGGAAATTGGTGTTGGAACAACTATTGATTATTATGGTTACACAGCGATGTTAGAGAACCCTAGGGTTTGCGAGTACATTTTACCAGAAGATGGAACTGTTATTAATGGAGACCCAATAGCTTTATTGAAAACTTCCCCTCACAAAGAGGCTGCTCAGGCTTTCATTGCGTGGGAGCTTTCCACCGAAGGGCAGAAAATATGGCTTATGCCAACCATCAACCGTCTTCCTATTAACCGTGCGGTTTTTGATACTCCGGAAGGAAAAGGAAGATCTGATCTTGAAGAAATTTATAACAGAACTCTTGAGGCTTTGGTTATTTCTTTCAGTGACGATTTGGCCTTGTCATACGAAAATGCTATGATGTGGTATTACCATGCGACCATAGTGAGACCTCAACTGAAGCTTATAGAAGCGTGGTTGCAGCTTACTTTGGCCAAAGAGGAAGGGAAAATTTTGCAACAAGAATTTGTTGACTTTGTGAATAGATTAACTAATCCCATGTTGTTAACTTTCACCGATCCAGACACAGGCGAAACAGAAACTTTCACACAGGAATATGCGATAAGCATTAATCAGAAATTAACTGATCCCACGTATCGAACTGAAATGGTTACAGAATGGCAAAATGCTGCTATAGGGCGATACGATAATATAATTCAAGAACTTGGAAATCTCTAATTCCCTATAATCTCTGTTTAATGTGCTCAGGCGGTCTGTATAGTGGAAGTAAGGAAAACCTGGAGTCGGCTTCGAAGAGAACTTGACCTGATGACGGGAACGCAGACACTCTTATCTGTTTTTATCTTGATTCTTTTCTTAATAGCGCCTTTGTTTTTGATGGTTGAGGAAGCCTTTGTTTACAAGGGCGAGGCTTCATTAAAATGGTTTTTCGACATAGTTGGAGATGCCGAGTTTGTTTCTTTCGAATCAAGGGGAGGTCGTCTATTCGAGGTTCACAGAAACATCATGTATATTTGGGGACTTGACCACGGAATACTATTAAATACATTATTAGTTGCTGTTGTAGTAACGGTTTTTTGTTGCTTCATCGGAGTCTCAGTCGCACTAATTATGGCCCGGTACAAATTTAGGGGTAAGGAAGCCTTAAGAATTCTGCTTCTCGTTCCGCTTCTTGCTACGCCTTTCGTCAACGCCTACGTGATAGGAAAACTTTTCAAGCCAACAGGAGGGCTGGTTAACTTTCTCTTTTTCGATGTTCTTCACTTGTTACCTTGGAGAATCGACATTGACGGTTTGTTTGGGATTGCCCTAGCACAGACTTTATCGTATTATCCAATTGTTTACCTAAATGTTTTCGCGACATTAATGAACATCGATCCGTCGCTGGAGGAACAGGCAGAGAATCTTGGTTCAAAGGGATTCCGCTTATTTCGATCTGTGACTTTGCCACTTTCGCTTCCAGGATTGGCTGCAGGAGCAATCATCGTCTTCATTTTCAGTATGGAAGATCTAGGTGCGCCTATAGGTTTTCTCGGTGCAAGGGCTAATCCGCTTTCACGAAAATTAGTTTCGTATCAAATCTACAGTTCGTTCGCTGAGGCTCTAGCTGGTGGAATCTCGCCTAGAACCTATGCTTTGGCTGTGATAATGTTGATTATCTCTGTAATTGGCTTTGTAGCTGTCAAACAATATGTTAGCTTAAAATCCTATGCAATGCTCAGTAGAGGGGGACGTTGGAGTCCAAGAGTTAGAAAGCCGCCATTAAAATATGGATGCGTCATCTATCTGTTCCTAATTTCTTTAGTATTCGCCGCTTCCATGCCTCAGATAGGAACTGTGCTGTTAGCTACGACAAATTGGGCTACTAGTGGCACACTTCCAACAGAGTTCACCACAAAATATCTTAATTCCCTAGCCACAAATCCCGACGTGACGAGGGCAATCATCAACAGCCTCATGTATTCCGGAGCGGCGATTATGATCATGGTTCTAGTAGGAGCAAGCATAGCCTATGTTGTGGCTCGACGTGACATTCCAGGTCGGTCATTGCTGGACGTGTTTGCGACAATACCCGTAGCAGTACCTGGAATCGCCTTAGCCGTAGGTTACTTTCTTTTCTTTTCAAGAAACTTCAGAGGAACCCTTTTAGACCCATTAACGGATCCTGTGCTTTTACTTATTTTTGCTTATTCTGTTAGGAGGCTTCCATTCACGAGTCGGGCGATATTCGCTGGGCTTCAACAAATCGATGTTAGCTTAGAGGAAGCTTCGTTGAATATTGGGGCAAAGCGGTCTACGACCTTTCTGCGGATTGTTCTCCCAATGATAGTTTCAAACATTGTTGGCGGCGGAATCCTTTCTTTTGTTTATTCAATGTCTGAAGTCAGTACAAGTTCAACATTAGGAGCTCTGCGGGAAGATAGGATGCCAATAACCTTCTTTATAAGCCAAATTGTCTACGGCGTAGCTGCTGTTGGAGCCGTAAGCATTGGCGCGGCTTTGTGCGTTCTTTTGATGTCTATTCAGATTCTTGCTATGGTTATCTCGAACTTAATTCTCAAACAACGTGTAGCTTTCTTGGGAGTGTAATAAAATGGTTGAAGTTGCACTAAAGGAAGTAACAAAAAGGTTCGGTGAAGTTTTGGCCGCAGACAACATAACCCTTAAGGTCAATAATGGAGAGTTCTTCACGTTTCTAGGTCCAAGCGGATGTGGAAAAACCACCACCTTGAGAATAATCGCAGGCTTAGAGTTCCCAGATTCTGGCAAATTGTTTTTTGACGATGATGATGTTACAAATCTTCCAACCTATAAGCGTAATACCGGCATGGTTTTCCAGAATTACGCTCTTTGGCCTCACATGTCTGTCTTCGACAACGTAGCATATGGATTAAAGATTAGAAAGATAAGCAAAGAGGAAGCAAAAGAACGGGTGCAGAAAGTTCTTAATCTTGTCAACTTAGCTGGATTGGAGAATAGGTATCCTACGCAGCTAAGTGGAGGTCAACAGCAAAGAGTAGCATTAGCCAGAGCCCTCGTCATTGAACCCAAAGTTCTTCTTTTTGACGAGCCCTTGAGCAATCTTGATGCCAAACTAAGGCTAAGGATGAGAGAAGAAATTAAGGATCTCCAGAAAAGATTGAAGATTACGACGATATACGTAACTCATGATCAAGAAGAAGCCATGGTCATATCGGATCGCATCGCAATTCAGAACAAAGGGAAAATCCTTCAGGTTGGAACTCCCACAGAAATCTATAACAGACCACAAAGCCTCTTCGTAGCTACGTTCATAGGAGGCGGATCTCTGCTTGAGGGAATAGCAGACAAGGTTGGAGAAAAAATTCAAGTTAAAATTAATAACAGCGCCATTCAAGGAACGCCGTCATCTGATGAGCAAAGAATAAAAGAAGGAGACAAGGTCGCTGTTGTTCTTCGACCTGAGAACTTTGTTCTTGAAAAACCTAGATCTACATCAAATCAGCTTCGAGGTATTGTCGAATGGACGGCTTTTGTCGGATCACGCACCGATGTTAGGATTAACATGAATGAACGAAGATTGCTGATTCATGCCCCTCCTGACATTATGATTCCGGTTGGAAAAGAAGTTACGTTTTATATTTCTCAGGAGGATACAATAATATTGCCCATGGAGGAAGTAAGTTGAGGTTTTCACCGCCTAGGCTCAAAGTTTTTTGTTTCTCATTGATGATCTTAGGCGCTCTAGTTCTTTCACCTTATTCAATAAAGTTAACCAATAGTTTACAAATAATAAACACTCCTATTTGTTATCCTCTTCCTACCGTGCCTGAGCCTGTACTGGTAGACGGAGCAATCATGGTCGAGGTTAATGCAGTAGCCGCTGCTGGAAGCTGGACAGCTAAAATTTTTTCTGAACATATATCCTCAAATCTGGTTCTTGTTAATAGCACGCAGGTCAACCCTGAAAAGTGGGTCTTATACTTCAATGTTAGCGGCGCAGTAACACCGGGTCTCTACTCTTTGAACCTTGCCTACACTGTCGGCGAGGAGACAGTAAACTGTACTCAGAATAGATGCATTTGGGTCTTAGAAGACTGGCCGGAGGAGCTGACGATTGGACAGATTTCGGACACGCATCTTCCATATGGCGCAGACGACTTTGCTAGGTTCGTTTATGAGATTAACCTAATTCAGCCAGATCTTGTTTTTCACACAGGAGACGTGGTTGATACTGAGACTCTTGCAAACGGTTGGACTTATTTTCAGGAAATATTAAATCGATTAGAGATACCGTCGTTTTTCCTTCCAGGAAACCATGACCACAAAGGAGCCAACGGAGAATTATACCAAAAATATTGCGGGTTACTTAACTATTCAGTTGTCATAGGAGACTTTCTTTTCGTAGCTTTGGACGCTGGAGACCCTGGTTTTGTTCCATTGAACCAGCTTGAATGGGCTGAAAGCGTTCTTCAAAGATATCCTGAAAAGGTAAAAATCATTGGCGTGCACCATCCGCTTTTCAGTCTCCTTCCAGGAAGAAATATTACAGGAAGCTGGGAGAACATTGAAGGCCTTACTTCTTACTTGTATTTCTCTTGGTTGAACAACCTTAATGAGTCCCGCGCGTTTCTCAGGCTGGTTGAAGAATACGATGTTAGGCTTATCTTGTCAGGCCATGTGCACCAAAACGTGTTCTATGTTTATAATAACAGGCATTATTTTGTTACAACTGGACCTTGCGGTGGAAGTCTACGTGAAGGGGGATTTCCTGGATACAAACTTATTTGGATTGACAAGGAAGGCAACCTTAAATTCGATGCTTACACGATGGCAGACCTATCTGACGACATGAACTACATACCTGTCGGAAATGTGGTTTATTATTACAGTCAAGCGAATGATGGAACAAAGTCCGCGGTTTCAGCCACAGTTATTAACAATCAAATACAGGAACTTACGGATGCCAGACTTGAATTTGTTGTAAACTCAGCATGTGACATTGACGATTATGAGTTCTATCTAAGTCAACCCGACAATTATGAAACGTTCACGTACGTTGATGGACATCACTTCATTGCCCATATAGATGTTCCTCCACAAAGTAGCTTGTTCATCACCTTGGCTGCAATTAGCGATACAGAAGACCCAACAATAAACGTTGAAGTTCAAGGAGAAATCAAAGAAGAGACACCTATTCTATTCCTAATCGAGGCGTCAGACGCTGAATGGGGTGTGAAAACAGTTAAAGCCTCTTACACCATCAATGGAGAAGAAACCGTCCTCGAATTAATGAATGTGAACTTTCTTAAAGTCGATAAAGACGAGATGATTCTTGATTATCCAACCGTGGAATACTTAGCTAATATCGCAGCTCAGCCAAGTGGCACCTTATTGCATTTAACGATTCAAGCTTGGGATTTCGCAGGTAACTGGGAGACCTATGAAGCTAATTTTACAATTGGAGCTCCGCCGCCACCGCCAACACGTGTTCTATCAGTTGAATCGACGCCTATTGCAGGAGTCCCATTCAATATAAATGGGCAGAGTCAAACAACACCATACTCTGCAACACTAGATGAGGGAGACTACACGATCTCAGTTCAGGAAGAAATTACGGTAGACGGCATAACCTATATTTTTGAACGCTGGAGCGACGGATCCACTGATACTGAAAGAACTCTAACGCTTGCGGAAGACACGACCTTAACAATTGAGTACGAGAAAGCTTCAGCAGCCGAAACAGGAATTCCATTATGGCAGATTGGCATTATCGCTGCAGTCATAGCGGCCGTCGTTGCTATAATAGTTATAAAAACGAGAAAACACGGTTAGATTCTACCAAATATCTCTCTTTTTTATGTGCGCTCATGGATTTTCCTTCTAGAATTACTGCGAGTTTTCTCTTTGGGGCTTAGACGTCTCCGTTTTCCTTTATTTTTTCATCCTCATAGGGGGCTGCTATACGGCGGTAAAACTCTTGTTTAATACACTCTAGGACGCCAATTGCCTTGTTGATGTGGTAATACCTAAGCGGATAAACCGCTTTGAGTATCCGTGTTACGACATAGTTGAGTTCGCCGTCAACCTCTTCCGGCGGCAACTCCTTAAGGATGCCCGTTAATTCCTCAATAACCTTGGCGTATTTGGTTCTTCTTTCAGGCTTAATGTAAGGCATATTCTTCCTTCACCTCTAATTCTGAATCTATTAACACTCCTATAAATGGTAGTTAACATCGCCTACTTTAAAGTTCTTGCCTTTAACTGAACAATCAAGACTCCAGTGAAAACTAATGCCATGCCAAAAATTTTCTGAAGCGTAAGTTGTTCGCCGAGAAAAACAACTGATAACAAGGTTATTTGGATCAACATTGAGTTCTGCAGAATTGACTGTTCGTAGGCCTTTAAAATTTTCAATGCGTGATTCCAAAGCACAAAAGCAACTGCTGTGTTTACTATGCTTAGCCATATAATGATTAGCCAGCTGCCCAATGAAACATTTACGACGTTTCCAGACAACGCTGTTGCTCCCAAAAGCATCAGGGCTCCTAGACACATTGAATAGGCAGTTAACACCGTGACGTTTTCATTTTCTTTCCAAAGACGACGCCTTACAAGAATCATGTAAACTGACCAGCCAACACCTGAAACTAATGTAACCAGTATCCCAGTAGATTCACCTAGATCACAAATGGAATTATGAAAATAAACTAGGATGCCTATAAGTGCAAGAACCATACCTAGTAACTGTAGCGACAACGGCTTTTCTTTAAGGAACACGGCGCTTAAAGCCCACACAAAAATTGGAGTCAAATTGAGAACGAAAGTCACAGTGACTGGGCTTAAGTAGAATAGTCCGAGAAACTGCATCCCTTGTGCTATGAAGTAGCCGGAGAATCCAAGGGCGAGAAAAACAGCTACACGGTTGAGGTTGATTTCTTTCATTTTTTCTCTGCAACAAAGGGAAGCATATACGATTAGGACGACAGATGCTATTGCGTACCTGTAAGCTGCAAATGTGAGGGGGTTGATCTCCTCAAGCCCTATCTTAATAAATACGTAAGACGTGGACCATAGAAAAGTTACCAGTAAAGCCTCAACTAAAGACAATAAACGATTTGCTGATGTTTCCATGCTTGTCATTCAGCCTCTATCATGAAAGCCTAGTTTTCTTGATACAGCTCTTTCTTGATTCGGTTATATGCGTTGGGGCAGTAAGAGTTGATTGAATAGTACACTTTGAACAACGCTGAATTAGATGAGTTTCTGCATGAGGTAATACATAAACCGTTTTCCGTTTTGTCTAAGATATATTATCAATCGAGATGCCTGAAAAATGGTTGAGACGTAACCATTATCAAGAAGAAACGAGAAAATTATGGCATAAGGGTTTGGCACATATCCCATTATCTTAAGACCGAAGAATGCCAGGGGAATTGTCAAAATGTCAATGGTTGACGTAACCGGAAAGCCTGAGGTTGTACGAGAAGCCTCAGCCATAGGACAAATAGGGCTTAGAAAAGAAACTGTTAAGCTCATCAGGGAAGGCAAAATTAGGAAAGGCGACCCGTTCCAGGTTGCTAAGGTCGCAGGCATACTGGCTGCGAAGCATACGAGCTCCATAGTTCCGCTGTGCCATCCACTTCCGTTAACAAGCATTAAGGTTGAATTAAGGATCGCTGATGAATCTACGGTGGAGGCGGAGTCGACTGTGAAAACAAGGGCGCAGACAGGAGTGGAGATGGAAGCCATAACAGCTGTTGCTGTTGCTTTGTTAACAGTTTGGGACATGACGAAAGAATACGAAAAAGACGCGGCGGGACAGTACCCATACACAGCAATCCATAGTATCCGCGTTACTAAAAAAACAAAGGAGCCAGCTTAATGAGCGAAACAGCAGTAAAACATAAGGCTGAGGGACCTAAAGTCCTGAACTTCGCAGTCATCATTTGCAGCACGTCTCGTTACGAGGAATACTCGAAAACGGGAAAATACAGTGACCAATCAGGAGATTTAATTGTTCAACTAGTTAAAAGCAACGGTCATAGGGTGACAATGCGGAGGTTAGTCTCGGATGATAAACAAGAAATTCAGCGGGCTGTGTTAAGAGCCTTGAGATCTCGCAAAACTGACGTCGTCGTCACTTCAGGTGGAACAGGCATCTCCCCGAAAGACGTGACAATTGAGGCTGTTCAGCCTTTACTGGATAAGGATCTTCCCGGCTTTGGTCAACTTTTCCGTATGATAAGTTATGAAAAGATCGGTTCATCTGCGCTTTTAACCCGTGCTGCTGCTGGAGTGGCCTTTGGGAAACCTGTTTTTTGTTTACCTGGCTCTCCTCAAAGCTTATTTAA
>JAGTQS010000002.1:20247-45419 GCA_018397055.1 Candidatus Bathyarchaeota archaeon
TTGCCAGAAGCTGGACATATACTTAAGCATGCAAGAGAGAAATAGTTTTGTCTTATTCGTTAATTTCATGCTGGAAAGTTACATTGACAAATGTTGGTAAAGGTTTTCTTTTAACTGTTTGAGACAAGAGAGGGTTCGTTATCGGATTCCTTTTCAGCGTTCTCCCCTGTTTCGGCTTGTGAACCCTCAGTTTTTTCAGGTGGAAGAGCTCTGTACTTTGATATTTCTTCAACAACGTTGTTAAGGTTCATTCTAAGCTCGCTTAACGAATGTTCAAGCCCGGACATGGCAGTCTTGAGTTTTTCTATGTCGTTTTTAAGGCTTGCCAATCTGATATAGGTGACCTCTGGTACAGGGATTGCAGAAAGGTACTCTTTAGAGTCGTATACCTCTTTCAACTTTAAAATTGTCATTATACCTTCAGAAGGATTGTTCTTTACCTCTTTAGCCAAATCGAGAAAGCTTGAACCTTCAATCACCACGCCTCTCAGTTCTTCCAAAGCCTCTTTGGAGTTAAGACTTTGCTCACCCTTTTTAAAAAGAGTCTCCTTAAATTTGCTCAGAGGACCTAGAACCGCTGCTGATCTTTTTTCGATCGTTGGACTTTTTTCTGGCCTCATTATCAACATCGATTTCTTTATTTGTTCCGCGAGGTTTCGTAGAGTGGTTACGTCTTCCTCAGACTCCTTCCAGATTTCGGATGGTGCCAGCCGCTCTGAAACTATGCCGCTTGTTATTTTTGTGGTAATTTTTTGTAACATTTCTTCAAATTGACCAAGTTTTAGAGTAAAATCCTCAATCAACGCAGATAACCCCAATGTCCATAACCTAAATAAATAAGAATGCGCCAATAACTTAAATAAGCTTTACTGGGCCATAATTCGGAAAGCTGAAAATTTTGTGATAAAACATATAACTGGATGTTTTAAGAGACAAGTAAAATAAGCTTGAAATTATTCATTAATATTAAAGGTTAAACGAAAATGGGAAAGACAGTCGTGATTTGTGCAGGACAGCCCGGTTCGGGAAGAGATGAATATCTTGAGGAACTTAAGAAACGACGTGATTTCTTTTATTACCATTTGTTCGAGTATCTTGTTGAGGAAGCTGAGAAACAGGGATATACGTTAAACAAGCTTAACGTCTTAGACTTTTACGACAGCAGTCCAGCGCAGCTTGAGAAGTTTCGAGTGGCGTCGCTGGAAAGGATAATTAAGGAGATTGGAAACAAGGATGGCGTCCACGTCATAAGCACGCCTTACCATTTTGAGTGGAAAGGAAAATCCTATAAGGGACTGGCAGAGAACGAAATTAAAGCTTTGAATCCAGACCTGTTCATTGTTGTCGTGGACGACTTGGTTAGGGTGCGGGAGAGACTGAAAAAAGACATACAATGGCGTGAACACAGCTTTACTCTTGTCGAGCTTTCCCAATGGCGAAGAGAAGAGATTACGGGAATGTACAATATTTCCAGAAGCTTCGTTCCGCATAAAGAGTTTTACATTGCTGCAAGAGAACATGGCATAGGACTGCTGGAAGACCTGATTTTCAATAGGCATAAAAAAAAGGTTTATCTCAGCCACCCAATAACGGGAGAGGGCACAGAATTTTTCAAAAAGGTCAGAAGGTTTGTTGCTTCTCTTCAGCCATATTATACGGTTTTTGATCCTTCGATGATTAAGGATTGGGAGCTGGTTGAAACGTGGAGGACGCTACGCAACAAGGCAGCAGCTGAAGGCGTGGACTTACCAAAGAAAATTGCTGTGTCTATCCAATATTTTGATAAAACGAGAAAATACGAAGTAGACTCTTGGGATGTTGAAGCTGCAATTAACAGCCTTCGAGCTCAAATCATCGACATGGACTACAAAATCATCGAAAGCAGCTCATATGTTGTTGCATATCACCCCCGAGAGCAATTGTCAGCTGGAGTCCTATGCGAAATGGTTCAAGCCAAGGGTCTAGCAAAATTTGTGTACGTTTATTATCCCTATGAACCTAGCCCGTTCTTTGAATGGTACGCCACAAAAATATTTCCAGACGAAAAACAAATAGTTACATTCCTAAAAGAAACTGCGAAGAAAGAGGCAGACATAGGATAAAAAGAAGCTAAATTTTCGGCATCTTCCATCATTTTATGTTCACATATTATTTGTGATTCTTTTTACATAATTCATAATCTCTAGCAGCTGCTTCCATAAGCAGAAAGAAGGCTTGCCCTTCTGGGGCTATGTATGGACGGTTAAAATCTGGGACGCCGCAGACGTCTTGCACGAGACCGTATCGGTCAACTTTTGACCTTGCTGCCCTTCTCATTTTTTCAGCAAATTTTATGTACGAACTGTCCAGCCAGCCTCCTTCAGCGCCTCTGTAGATTGAGTAACTAAGCATTTGCCCAAGGTTTGTTTCCACAAAAGTATTTGGATTGTCAACAACATCGTGGAAGAACCCGTCTTCTCTTATGTGAGCAAGACACCCATCTATGACTGCTTTGACATAGTTGACGAGTCTACTTTTCTCTTGTTCCATTTCGTCTGATAAAGCTTTAATTACCCTCGTTATGCCCGCAGCAGCCCAGCCGTTTCCAACCCCCCAGTAATCTTTTCTTTTGAACACTTTTTTCTCATCGTCCCAAATGTGAGAAAACAGCTTGTCACCGTCATTCCAAAGGAACTCGCGGTATCCTTCTATCTGTCTTATTGCCTCTTCGTAGTAGCCTGCAGCTGCCAAGAAGGGAGGCGCCATATAGTAGGCGTCTACCCAAATTTCTTTCCGCACATTCACATGGTATAATGCTCCGTTCTCGGCTCTGTGGTCAGTTGTGAGCAAAAGATGAAGCATCTCGTTAGCTGCCCTGGTAAAAAGTGGGTCTCTAGTAATTTTAGCTGCACATAAAACTGCTTCGCCTACGCTTGCTGAGTCTGTCAACGGGTCGTGGTTTCCAATGACTGAAAACCTTCCATTCTGTTGCCTCATTATAGCTGCTCTTGCAAGAGACACAACCCACTGGTCGTCGCCTAGCTCCAACATTGCTTGTGCAGCAACCCCTTGCTCCCAATTGTATCTTTGCATTCCCAAAAGGGCAACTTTCATTTTCTCAATCAGATTTTTTTCCTTATCCTCAGAAATGGTTTTCATCCTGCGCACCTTTCCAGTTTTATATGAACTTTTTAGCCAATTTATGTATTAGTGCCCAGAATGATAATATATTGACTATTAGTGAGGAAGTCAAAAAGCTTATTCTAGTCCTGAATGATGGTCGGAGTCATAAGCGTGAAAAATGCCTTTTTTCATAAAATGAAACAAGAATGGCGAACTTTTCACCTAAACCGTTTATACCGTTTCACTAACAATTAATCCTGTGAAAGATATGAACCATAAAATTATTGTTATGACGATGATACTAGTCATCGCGTCAGCAGTTTTAGGATTAGTTGCCGCTGAAGCAAATCAACGAATTCTTCCGCATGAACTTGTATATTTGGAACTTAACTTGGAGGTTACTAGGTCACTGTTTTCTTTAGAGACTTTAAAGATAACGTCCTTACGTACAATTGCCTGGGATGGTGCCCAGAGGTATTCAACTAATTTCGTTTCGCAGGAGGAATTTAGGCAAGGAGACATCATGGGAATCTTATTGAATTACACCTACACTTACTCTAGTCATCCTCAGGGCGCTGAGAGCTGGAAAGCTGAAGGTACACAAAATGATGAAGAGTATGTGTATTTAGGTGAAACTTTGGTAGCCTACTTTAAAATATTCTTAGAAGTGTACGATTCTCAAGGAAACTTAGTAGCTAACACAAGCAACTTACGGTGCTTACGCGGTGGAGGTGCCAGTTTCAATGTTTTACCCAATACAACAAACATTTCAATGTATAGAGGATACTACATGCTGGTACCATATAACTGGGCACCCGGAAACTACACGATAAAAACCAGCATAAAAGAACTGATTTCTGGATTCATGGATACAGCTGAGACAACTGTAAATATTACTATCGGTCCTCCTCCTGAAGCCCCTCATCCAATATCGGTCCACCCGAAACTCATGATTATAGGCTCAGAGGATTTACCGACAGGTTGGGTTGTTGCCGGGGAGGATTTTAACCTAACAACGCTTGAGGGCTATGCTATGAGTGTTAAATTCTTCACTAAACCAGTGGGCGACTTTAAAAAAGAAATTCAGCTTCAGATCATCCAGTTTTCGAATGTTGAGAGTGCAATTCAGTACTTTGAAAGTAAGCTGGATGGAATGCTTCTAACAGAAAAATACGGGCATGTCAGAGTTACAATGCAAGAAATAGGCGACTCTGGGTTTTTAGTTGACTCTTTTGAAAGACGCAATCACTCATGGATCGGGTGGGACAATTCAACAATTTATGCAAGTGGCTCCAGCATCATCTTCCGAAAAGACAATTTGGTAGTCATTGTTAGTGGATTCTACCGGTTCGAAGCGATAAAACAAGGCATCTATGTGACCAACGAAGACCTCATCGAATTTGCAAATATCCAAGCAGCTAAAATCTCAGCAATTGCTAAGGTCGGCGATTAAATTATTAAACCTCCTTTTTTAATTTTGTAATGGGCAATCTTAAGGGGTTGGGAGCCTACGGTTGGTGAAACTGAATAAATCTATGGCGGTATCCGCAGTTATTCTGGCTATTTCATGTTTTGTCTTAGCAAACACGTTGGCAAGATCACAACCTATATACATCGTCGTGGATGGAGAAGTTGTTACCACGATTTATACTCCAGTACTCTACCAAGCAACCGAGGTTGCACTCATCATAGTAAGCTCATTCGCAGCAGGAGTGTCCGCTTTATATTTATTTAGAAAAGCGAATGAACCTGTTATTAGGCTTGAAAAACCTGCTTCTGAACAAGTCTCATCACCAGAGCCTATTCGAGACCTGAGAAGTCTTGCTGAAGTAAACACGATAATGAAGGTTCTATCAGGTCCTAGGCTGAAGGTTTTTGACCTTATTGTTGAAAAGGGCGGCGAAATATTACAGAAAGACCTAATCTTAGAAACAGGTTACTCCAAAGCTAAAATTTCACGAACTCTGCAGGAGCTTGAAGCCAGAAACGTGATTGAAAGAAAACAATACGGAAACACCAAAAAAATCGTACTCGCAGAATGGATAAGAAAAGACACGTAGAAAATTCCAGAAAAGAATAAAATAGAAAAGCGAATGAACCTATTTCTTCTTTAACCTCTTTTAGAATGGCGTCATCTGGCGAATTCGTCAGAGATTAACCTATAAGTAATAAGATTTTGTTTTTTTAGGGATTACGCCGAATAGGGCTATCGGCGTCTCCATGGCATAGAATGTTTTGACGTTAATCTTTTAAGGTTGACTAAGTGAGACTCATATAGCCTGAAAACCGTAAATGTACATTCCGTTACATGAACAGTAAGTGAAAAAATTGGAAACGCATACTCTGCAAAGCGCCCTACTTCGAGACCTTTCCAAGGCTTCGTTAGTTCAGAGACTGAAGCACATAACTCTCTCTGCTGTTCCAGCTTGGCTTGGACCTCGTGTTGCCACTGCGTCGAGATTTCAGCATTCAATCGCCGTGGGTAGACTTTCATTGCTTGTTTCCGGCGGAACTCGTTACGAAAGGCTTCTTTTGACAGCTGTTTCTGTCTTACATGATGTTGGTGACGGTCCATTTCCGCACATTTCAGACCCGTCGATGAAGGAACATTTAGGATTTACACACGAAAACGCGGTGCGTTTCGCGTTCGATAGCAGTCTAAAGGAGGATAAACAAATACTGGATAAATACGGACTTGACTTGGATGAGGTGTGTTCAGTTCTTGCTGGCAGCCATCGGCTCTCGAAGTTTTTCTATGGGTTTCCAGACCTTGATAACGCAGATAACATTTACAGGTTCATTTCAAGCATTCCAGGAAAGCCTTTAAAAGAGCCTTCTTATCTCCCAAGTGAAATTGCTTCCTCGTTTTCGCTGAACTGTGAAACCCAAAACATCGACAGCGGTCTTAAAAAAAAGTGGGCAGCGGATTTTGAGAAGGTCTATTCCTATGTCTGGAACGACAAACACAACATGGTTTGTTGGACGATGCTTGGAAGAGCCTTAAGAATCCTCAGTGAAGAGCTGACACCCGGCTTTTTCAGGCTGACCAACCGTGAAGCCTACAGGTTAATATGTGAAAAATTACCGCAGTGGGCAAAAGGATTAAGACAGGGCAAATACAAGATTGCCTTGGATAAAAAATTTGTTGAACTTAAAGGAGACGCCCGAAAACTAGCTTGTCCGTCAAATTTAAGTTCAGTCGAAAAGGAATTTTGTAAAGAAGCTGGACTGGAAGACTGGATGTTAGGGTTAACAGTCGACCAGCCATTGATGAAAGATAAGCCGGATCATTGGAGAGTCTACCTCGTACTTTATGACAATAGTGAGGCTGCTGTAAATCTGGTTAACGACATGCTTTCAAGCTCTGAACCCTTAATATTGCATGTTGTACGTTAAACCAAAATCTGCCAGTATCAAGCCAAGATGACTTTTTAGCCGATTTCGTGCACGTAATTTAGAAAAACCTAAAGACAATATATGCGTAGTGAGTTTAGTAAAAATAACAATTGTAATGGAAGGTGGATATTCATGTTTGAGGTGTTGTGTTACGGCGATTCGAACACTTGGGGCGCAGATCCAGTTTCAGGTGGAAGGTTCAACAGAGACGAAAGATGGCCAGGTGTTCTTCAAAAAGCTCTCGGCGACGAATACCACGTAATTGAGGAAGGATTAGGCGGCAGAACAACAGTTTGGGAAGATCCCATTGAAGGTCGACACAAGAACGGTGCAGCCTACCTTGTTCCGTGTCTTGAAAGTCATGCACCTCTTGACCTTGTAATCATTATGCTTGGAACGAACGACTTGAAAAAAGGTTCTCGGTTTCAGCTCAAGACGTCGCCTTCGGAGCAGGGGTTCTTGTTGACATCGTAAACAAAAGTGGTTGTGGCAGAAACGGAAAACCGCCGAAGGTACTGCTTCTTATTCCTCCGCCTTTGGGAAAACTTACGTTTCTCAGCGAGATGTTCGAGGGCGGGTTTGAAAAATCAAGAAAGTTTTCTGAACACTTCAGGGCTGTCGCAAAGGAACGCGGATGCGAAGTCTTCGACACCTCAACCGTCATCAGATCCAGCGACATCGATGGGATTCATTTGAAGAAAGAAGCCCACAAAGCGTTAGGTGAAGCAGTGGCAAAAATCGTCAAAGAAATATTGCACTAAACAGTTGACCTCTTTTAGTACTTGGCTGGCAGATACTATAGACTACTTTTGTGCTTTTGCTTTCAACACAGAGTCAGCTTTTCTAAAATCATCTATTTTCAAGCCTACCATGGGAACCCCGTCAGCCCGCCAGAATTCCTCCCCCTCGTCGAAGGCTATCAATGTGGGAACAACCACGATGCCGAAAGAATCCCATAAATCATTATCCTCATCTGACATGTCAACTCGATAAACAGCATAGTGCGAACCTGGACTCAACGACCTTAAATAAGGATAGATTCTTCTGCAGAAAGGACACCAATCAGCATAGAAAATGGCTAAAACTCTTTCTTTTTTCAGCAATCTTTTCCCAACAAAATCGCTGGGCAAAAGCGCAGAAAACCTCTTGATTCCCTCGCTTTCAAACTGTTCATCTTGATTCAAGTTAAACCCGCCAAGATTCATTCAAAAAACAATACAAATATTTTCCTTTTTCGGTCAGTCACCAAGTGCAAAAAACAGACACATTTTCCAAGATAGCCAAAAAATTCAAGAAAAATATACATTAAAAATAGAAAACTCAACAAGAATACACAAATCCATAATAAGAATGGTTCTCAACACAGTCGCGGAATCCACAGTTCCACAGTGATTCCACAGGCACTATACAAAAAAATTCTGCAAGCACACAGGGCTAAAAAAATGCGGCACACTTGCGCCAGCCCAAATATAGAAAAAATCTCAGCACTCACCGAACAAGAATAAATATGTGTCTACACCCTGTAATAAAGATGGATGGTTAAAAAATTTGGTCCGTCTTATATAGCCTCCTTCTTTGAACCTTTCGCAATAGACTGTTACCTTTACGAAGACTAATCAGAATAAAGCCCAGTTAGGTCGACATCTTCAGATTTACGCCATCAGAAACATTACTGGAGTCTTTGCTGCCTTCCTAGCTGAGTATAGGCTTGTTAAGCACAATGCTGTAATCAGCCCTGAAATTAGGAGCACCATAGCCACGACTGCATTTTGGGAGACTACAGGTTCAGGGATAAGGAACAATAAAATAATCGCCAGCCCAACTGGAAATCCAAATAAGGCGCCAGCTGAGACAAGGATGAATGTCTGAAACAGCACGGTCCTCAGTATGGTTCCAGGGTTGGCTCCCAAAGCACGCATGATACCCAAATCTCTCTGTTGGCTTGACACTGAAAGCATAAGAGACCTTACAAGCGAAGTCACCGCGCTTACGAAAGACAAAAGCGAAAGAGAAAGAAGCATGGACCAAATCTGACTAACGTAGCTCAATTGTCTATTCAAAGATTGACCTGAATCAACCACGACCAACCCTGAACCTGAAAGAGCATCGCTTATTTTTTCCAGCGTTTCAGAACGGTTCGAAGGCTCAACTTGTATTAAAATAATGTTGTAACCCGAATAATGAACGATGGAGGACAACTTCTCGTAAGCCATGTAAACCACCATTCCATTATCCAACGAATCCAAACAGACCCCAACAGTGTTGAACTCATAATCGAAAAGTTTGAAGCTTTGAACAAAAGGGTCCTCGAAAAAATTCGCAGCCAAGGTGTCTCCTAACAGCACGCTGTCTGTGTCGTTGTTTTGAATTACCTGACCGAGAACCAGCCAGTTGTTTACGAGGGTTTCAGCTTGAATCCCCATAACGGTGGCGTTACATTGTCTCGCATCTCCGACCACTATATACTGACCAGGATTATCATAGTCAGGCGAAATGAGCTGGACCTCTTTCACGGTGCCTTCCAGAATAAGCCTTGGGTCAACTTTTAATACTCCTTGGATTCCTTGAATCCCAGCGATGACGGAGCTCGGAACTGCGAAGTTTTCATTAAGGTAATCCATAAGCTCAAGATGGCCTATTTGAAGAAACCTGTCTAGTAGCTGCTCATAACGTTCAGCAATTTCTGTTTTAGCCACCAGAACCACGTTTGTCCCAACTGCCCTCTGAATGTAACTGAACATGGTTTCCTCTGCAACTATTCCGCCGATGACAATGATGATCATTAAAACTATGATTACATCGAGACAGGTGATTGAACGAGCTGTTGTGAACCATCTTCTGCTCAAAGTTCTCAAAGCAATACGCGCAGTAAGGATTTTCCCCAATAGAAACGGTAACCTCAATGTTGATTTTTGGGTAGTTGTCAAATCGGAAACTTGAGTTAAAGCCTCAGCGGGTTTGACACGAGCTACTCGTCCAACTAGCCGAAGGCTGAGAATGAAAGAAAAGCCTACGAACAAAGCAAAAATCAATAAAACCATTTGCAGGTTGAGCGGACTCATTGAAACAGGAAACCCCATATAATTCATTACGCCTGTTGAAACAAAACACAAAATTATGCCGAATAAGGTTCCAATCGAGCAGCCAACTAAAACCATAATTAAATATTCTATTGTAAAATACTGATAAATGGCGTCAGCCAAAGAACCGACAGCCTTCATGATTCCTATGTTGCGAGTCCGTTCTGACGTATCTATAGACATCAAGAAATAAACAACGATAATCCCTGCAATGCAGCTTAGTATGACCACGAGAAGAATGAACCTCGAGAAGATAGCTGAAAACCCAACTGTTAACCCACTTGTCGAAAAACTTGCATTTTCAACGCCAAGGTTCTCGCCAAAAAGAAAGAGAGAAACAATCACGGAAACGCAGACAGCAAGGCTTATGATTATCAACATTGTATGAAATTTTCTTCTTGCCAATTCTTTAAGGGGAAACATCGAAATTACCGTTTACTCCTAGGTAACAATTCTTTCGTCCAACATGGTAAACGTCCGATCCGCTAACCTTGTGAGTCGTTCATCATGAGTTACAACAATTATCGTTTTCTTCTTTTTCAACCCTCTAAGAATCTCAATAACCCTAAGCCCCGTGTCCAAATCAAGGTTTCCCGTAGGCTCATCAGCCAACAAAATAAGAGGATCATTAGCCAACGCCCGCGCAAAAGCCGCCCTCTGCTGCTCTCCACCACTCAGCTGAGACGGAAAATGGTCAGCCCTGTTCGTCAAACCAACAAGCTGAAGCAGCTCCTCCGTTTTTCGCTCAACCCTATCATCGTCTCATCCAGCTAACTGCATGGGAAACGCAAGGTTCTCCTTCGTTGTTAGGGTTGAAATCAAATTGTAAGACTGAAAAATGTACCCAATGTTGGTGCAGCGAAAAGTTGCGAGAAAGAGCTCATCATACCTGGATAAATCGTTCCCAAGAACCCTAATTTCGCCTGAACTAGGCTTGTCTAAGCCGCTTATGATGTTCAAAAGCGTCGTTTTTCCAGCCCAGATGGACCGCTGATTGTTACGAACTCGCCTGCTTGAACAGTTAAATCAACACCTTTAAGAGCCTTAACGATTGTTCCACCTATGTTGTATTCCTTTCGAACGGAAGAAGCAACCACGGCCTTCTCATTTTCCATTTCAGTTACACTTCGAAGCAACGTTTTTCGTAATTCATGCACCTAACTCTGTTAAGCCTTCATCAACATTTGAAGAAAAGCCAGGAATTCTGTTCTCTCTTAAACTTAACCAGACAATACCTTCCATTAAGTCTACCGCCATTTATGAAAACCGAGATTCCGTTTTCATCCCACTTTTCAGTTTCATAGGTTCCCTTGTCCCAAATCTGCACTAAGCCAGCTCCATACTCTCCTTCTGGAATTGTGCCCTCAAAATCAGCGTACTCAAGCGGATGGTCTTCAACCATCACAGCAAGCCTTTTCACTCCCTTTTCAACAGGAGGCTCCTTAGGAATCGCCCAACTCTTGAGAACACCGTCTTTCTCAAGCCTAAAATCGTAATGAAGATGCGTCGCCTGATGCTTCTGAATTACGTAGATGCCGCCTTTCTTTTTTTCTATTTTCCCAACTTCACCTTCCGGCTCGCTTGTTTTCATAAAATTCCGTTTCCCCTGGTATGCATCTAAAGCCATAAATAAGTAATCCGTAATTGGCATAATAAACAATTTGGAGCAAACACATACCGAAATTTCTTTACCTCTAGGAAAGTTATTATTTATCGACAATTTTATTTAAAATACAATTCATTCAGTAATACTTAATCACTCAAGAACTAGGGATAGAAAAACAATGGAAGAAAAAATAATAGGTCACGGAACATGGTATGATAAAATCGCTCTCGACATAATTGAAAGAGAGCGAAAACTCGGCAGAACGCTTCATACAATAAGAGTTGAAAGCGGAGTTGCAGCATCAGGCATACCACACATAGGCAGCCTAAGCGAAGTTACAAGAAACTACGCAGTTTCTTTAGCCATAAAAGAACAAGGATTCAATTCAGAGTTCATCGTTTTCTCAGACAACAAAGACGGCCTAAGAAGCGTCCCAGCAGGGCTCCCTAAAAGCCTAGAAAAATACGTAGGATTTCCCGTCACCGACGTTCCAGACCCGTTCAAATGCCATGAAAGCTATGGTGAACACATGGTAAGCCTTCTCCTTGACGCATTAGACCAGTGTGGAGTATCGTATAAACTGTTTAAAGGAGCAGAAGTCTACAAAGAAGGGCTTCTTAACAGACAAATTCGCATATTAATGGAAAATTCGGAACACATAGGCAAAATCGTGAAGGAAGAAACTGGACAACAAAAGTACCTAAAAGCGTTGCCCTATTTCCCAGTTTGCCAATCCTGCGGCAGAATCTACACGACTAAAGCATACAAATTCGTCCCAAAAGAAGACAAAATTCTCTACAAATGCGAAGGCATGGAAATCAAACACAAATGGCTGGAAGGATGCGGATACGAAGGCGAAGCTGACTACACAAAAGGAGAAGGAAAACTAGCTTGGAAAGCAGGCGAATTCGCAGCAAGGTGGCACGCACTAGACATCAGGTTCGAAGCATACGGAAAAGACATTTCAGATTCAGTCAGAGTAAACGATAGAATAGCACGTGAAATCCTAGGGTACGAACCTCCAATGCATGTCCAATACGAAATGTACCTCGACAAAGGTGGAAAGAAAATCTCAAAATCCGTAGGCAACGTTTTCACCCCACAAGTATGGTTCAAATATGGTTCGCCACAGTCCATGGTGCTGCTAACCCTGAAAAGGTTTGTTGGAACCCGCAACGTTTCTGTTACCGACATCCCACGTTACATGGACGAACTAGACGAACTTGAAGACGTATACTTCGGAAAGAAAAAAAATTCAGACCAAATGGAGAAGGCTAAACTTACAGGCTTATTCAGGTATTGCTGGTACATGAAGGCGCCCACAAGCTCAAGCATACATGTTCCATACAATCTTTTGGTAAACCTAGCAAGAGTTGCGCCCGAAGGCTCAGAAATGACCTTTATCGTAGAAAAGCTAAGAAACTATGGATACTTAAAAGATGAAATTCAAGCTAATCTAGAACAACGCATAAGATATGCACTTAACTGGGTAAAGGATTTCAAGGAAGCAACAGAGACAAAAGTCGACTTAAGCCCAGAGGAAACAACAGCCATCAAACAGCTTGTCCAAGCATTAAAAGAAACCAATGACCAAAACGCTGTTCAAGCTGCAATCTTCGAAATTTCGAGAAGAAACAACATAAACACAAAAACGTTTTTCCAAACGCTATACATGATTCTTTTTGGAACCTCATCTGGACCAAGGCTTGGACCATACCTCCTTGACATGGGCAAAGAAAACGCCATTAAAATTCTTGAAAAATGCCTTGACAAGCCAAAGAACTGAAGCTGCCACCAAACAATGAAAGAACATTACAATCTGCTTTTCATTGCCTCACTGTCTTTTCCAAAGCTTTTCTCAGATCTTCGCCTCTTAATTCAGACAACCTAATTTTCCCAAGTTTCTCAGCTAATTTCTTATTGCGTAATGAATGCTCTACCCAATTTTCGAAATCACCGTTGCCATTATGAAATGTAATAGACCTCAGGCTTACTTTTTTGATGATCTTCGAAAATCCCTTTAAACTCCAAGCCATCAAGCCTGTGAACTGTTTCTCGCCTTTTCCCTCGTAAAAAAGAAAAGGTTCATTCGCAGATTCTGTGGCACGTTTAACCCTGCTTTCGAAATCTAATACTGCAGACTGAGCCGTAACGTAAGCATCTGTGGCTGAGCTGTAGGGGCTAAAATACGAGTGCACCTCGCCTGGTCCTCCTCCTTCTGTAAACATGTAGTACAAATGGTCGCTTACCTGGAAATACCGCCACAACCTCAAAAGAAGCTTATCTCCAGACTCCTTAACTAAGGGTTCAAGCCTTTGAACAGAAAGATAATAGGCCCACTGCATCGTGTTTCCAAGCCAACCGCTTGTGTCCCGTTTGACATCGGCCCAAGAGACTGTCGCACCAAGTTCTGGAACGTCAATCTCGCCAACAGGAACATACTTGTCCAAAACCTCTGAAGGAGTTGACATACACAAATGTTTATGCTTAAGAATTTCCATCGGCAGATGCCTTAGAAACTCATGTATACCAGATTCAGGCCAATGATGTTCGCCGAAGGTTTCATAATCCGGAAAAATACAAATATAGTCACCAGGCGTCTCAGCAAGCCACCTCGCATATTTTAAGGCCGTTAATGGCCATTCAGTCCATGCTTTTGACGAAAATCTGAACGCAATATCATCCGTTAACTTGTAGTTCCTAAGCAAAACCTTTATTTTTTCGCAACCCGTAGGTTTATAAAGAAAGTTTGGAGACTTGCCTTGAAGAATTCTTTCAGCTCCTTCAGTAAAGATCCCTTTAAAACCCATTTTCTCAACGGTTCTTACGATGGCATTATTATAAAGAAGCTCTGTGTTCTCAAAAACCCTTGGGCTGTATCCTATTAGGCTTTTGATTGCTTGTTGATGCATCTTTATTTGATCGATGAACTCGTTAGCTTTCTGATAAAAGCTCGCAAGAGAATGATAGTATGTTTGACCTATGAACTCCACACAACCAGTTTCAGCAAGCTGCCTAAAAGACTCCAACAAATCTTTGTTAAACATCTCACAATACTCTAAAAAGACGCCTGAAAGGCTAAACGAAACCTTAACCTTTCTAGCATGATTCTTAGTTTGGTCAATCAACCTTAGAAGTATATTGTTAGAGGGAAAATAACATTTTTTACAAGCTCTTTCAAAGATGTCTCGATTAAGCTTATCATCAAAATAATGTTGAAAAAGCTCCTCTCCGCTAAGATGGCTAAAAAGCCTGTTTTCCCAAAAGAAATCATGTCTTAACCGAAATGGCTGGTGAACCTCGAAAACAAGCACAATATCTGTCAACTAAGATAACCTCGCTTAACAATCATTTTGATAAATATGCAATTTTTTAATCCAAAATATTTCGATATACCAAATATATTTAACTAAACCATTCCGTAATGGCCCCAAAATTTAAATAACATATGATCTACGAGATTCCTGTTTCCAATAATAACACATAATATAACTAAATATACAGATTAACCATTGATCCTATGATTCAATTATTTCTTAAAAATTAAAAATCGTATTGAACGATCATCTAAGGTAAACGTGGCTTTATTGCAACTCTTACATTACCATTTTGGCCAACTGTTAGAAGCCCTATTGGCAGATTTACAGAACTCATTATTCGTTCCAGTTTTTCCATATGTGGATAGTCTTGGGGAACAGCAAGGTAAGTGGGGACAAACCCACTCTCAATGCAACATGTCAGACATTGACCAAGACTTTTGTGGCATTCTGTTAATTGCGTGTTACAATTTATATGAATATTATATGCCATTCTATAACCGATACTGTAGCCGTCCTCCACCTCATAGACTGCTATTCTTTCATTTTCTGTACGTACAATGCTTGTAGGGAAATAGGCCCCAAGCCATCCTAATACAGCCTTTTTCACATCCTCTTCCTGCATTTATCTCAACCCAGCAAAATTCTGAAATAAAAAATTTTTAAACCGTTTATTTTCTATTGAAGACATGTTCTTACAAAAAAATAGTATAAATGTTGTTGTATAAATAATTTAAGCTTACTTTATAATTAGCACAAACGAATTCTTCTTCCCATGAAAAGAAATTCCTATATTCCCAACAACAATATTGCATCAATAATAACTAATAACCCCAAAAAAATTACAGAAAATCCCAAAAACACACGCATGCCTTTTTGAGAGAACATTTTAGTTACCTTTACGGCCCATGAAACAGAAAAACAGCCAGACAAAGTTAATACGATAAAAGCTTCAAAATTAAACAGATTCATGCTTGCGTATGTTAATCCTCCGGCAAAGTCCAAAATCAATCTAACAATTAAGGATGAGCCCACCACAATTGCAGGATCAATCCCTAAAACTATATAAAGCCCAATACCTATTGGTCCCCATCCTGCTCCAAAAAATCCTTTAACAAATCCAGCTAAAAGGGAAATTATGATTAGTTTTTTCATAAGCAGTTTTTTAGTTATTCTTCCAAAGCCTCGCTCATCAATTTTGTTTTTTACTGTAAAGAATATGGCAATACCTATTGCAACCTCAAAAACACCTATGGCTACTTTCATTATTGATTCAGGAAGATTCACTGACAAATAAGCACCTAGAAAAACAGTTAATACACCTGGAAGAAATGCTAAAATAATATTCTTATCCACGTTTTTTGCTTTTTTATGTTCAATAGCACCAATTGCTGTCACCAGCAATTCGCTTAACAAACATGTCCCACGTGCCACATCCGACGAAAACCCAAGAAGCATCAAGACTGGAATAATAAAAGGTCCAATCATGCCTGACGATCCCAGTATTGCTCCTCCAAGTAGACCTGAAATGACAAGCCAAATAAAAAATGTAATAGGCATTGTTTTTTACCCGAATTTATATAAATATATATTATTACTTGTTGAAGACATTACAAGGCAGTTTTTCTATTTATTTAAAGCAAACTTTATGGTAAATCCACGAACGACCTCCACAGGTTGTTTTTCCAGAAAAATATTAGAATAAATTCTGTATTTTTAATGGAATATAGATGATAGGTGGTTTATTCACGCAGTCTGCCTTCGAGTTTACTTACCCACTTGTTGTATTCCCGAACTGCCATAAGGCTCTCAAGCTCTTCTTCCAGAATCTGTGAATTATTCGGCTTTATTTCAACTATCCACCCTTGGTCATAAGGATCTTCATTTATGATTCGCGGGTTAGTTTTCAGGTGTTCGTTGATCTTGACTATTTTTCCACTTATAGGCGAATAAACATCAAATATGAACATCCATGTTTCCACAGCACCCAACGGCTCAAGTTTTTTAACGCTTGCATCAAGCTGATCGATGTGTACTTGTATTATGCCTTTAAGATGCTTGGCGGCATATTCGGATAGGCCAACTCTGAAACTACCATCAGGAGTTGCTTGCACCCATGTGTGTTTGGGAGAGTAAAGCAATAATCCTGGAGTTTCTAACATCTTATGTTTTTCAGTTAAAAGACCCTCTGTTCGCATGATTTCCTCAAGTCGTAAGCGAATTGCCTCTGAAACGAACTCTGAAGTACTTCTATATCGACCTGTTTTGATAGCTTTCTCAACTTCGTTGGTTAACTCTTCTCTTATGCTTATTGTTTTCCATTTACCCATTTCTTTTCAGCTCCTATCAGATTTGATTTATATATACATTAAAAGCTAAATATATACCTAATGTTTATATAATTAAAATTAGTAAATACTATAAATATTTTAAAAATTGACAACAAGGGAGACTGTTCAAGGAACAACATAATCTAATCTTTAGATATAAAATGCTAATAAAAATCAATATTAAGAAAAGAAAAAATGGAACTTTTCTTATCCAGAAGATGAGATAATAATAAATATAAAACAAATATTGTAAATAATAGTAAATACTTTCATGGTTGTGATAATATTGGAAGGAAGAAAAATACAAAAAGTTGGATATTCAACAATGGCAGTTTCACTTCCAACAGAATGGGTCAAACAAAACAACATTAAACCCGGCGATCTTGTTTTTCTTGTGCAAGAGAAAGACAGCACCTTAAAAGTTCTACCAAGCCATAAAGCACAAAGAGAAGAATCAGAAGAAGTTATAATTTATGCTGATGCTTGCAAGGAACAAGGTATGCTTGAGAGGATAATAATTGGTAGCTACCTACTTGGGCGTGAGGTTATTAGAATTACGTCTTCGACCAGAATTGAAAAAATACATGTCGATGAGGTTAGAAAGGTTATTCCCAAACTCATTGGGCTGGGAATATTGGAAGAAACATCAAACAGTATTCTACTTCAATGTTCTATTGATCCAACAAAATTCAAACTGGACATGTTAATTAGACGATTATCAATAATAGCTGCAACAATTCTATCGGAGACAATGCAATCGCTTCTTGATAATAATAAATCTTTAGCTGAAGAAGCTATCAGCAGAGAAGAGGGCGCAAATACAATATATTTCTTGGCTGTACGTTTACTCATTTCAGCACAGGCAGAACCTGAAATTGCTGAACAAATAGGTATTGAGGATGTTGTCTTAATTCCGGCTATTCGTCTAATTTTGCAGTGTTTAGAGCTAATTGCTGACTATTCGCAGGATATTGCTAAAAAAGTCATTCTTTTACAATCCAATGAGAAAACATTATCTCAAGATGTCATTCAAAGAATATACCATCTGGGAGAGCTGGTTTTAACTGTCTTTCAAAAAGCTATAGACTGTGCTTTCACTAGGAATCTTGAAATTGCCAACAGCTTATTGCAAATTAGCGATGATGTAGATGTCGAAACAGAGAGACTTATTCGTGAACTACCAGCAGTTCCATACTTAAGAGCCATTGTTTCATCTCTGGACAAAATATCTGATATGGGCGCAATCATAGCCGAACTTGCAATTAATGGCGCCTTAAGAGAACCTAGTAAATATGTAGAAAACATCGTAAAAACAGTTAAACACGAACGAATAATGCCATTCCAAGCTAAGAAAGGGAAATAACATTTGTCCATTATTATTATGCTACGTTTAACATGAAAATACTTAAAAATGTATTAATAAATATAATAAGTACCAATATGAGGGATTACGTATACGAGAAATCTCGACGAAGCAAATCAAAATTTTAATATTTTCTGTAAAATTCTAGCCCAAAAAATGGCCCAACCAGATGATGAAGAAAAATGCAACGAGTTGGTTGACCCCATAGAAAATTTACTCTATAAAAAATGCGTTTTAGCAAAATCAACAAACAAAAAAGCTCAACCCTTATTCTTGACCCTAGAGTCCAACAACCCCTTAATCGATGTATTAGAAAATGAAAGAGAGGTTAAGGTTCTAGTTTGGCATCCCACCAAAAATTGGGAGTATATTGTAAAAACAGGGAAAAATGAGCTTGAGATATGTGCAGATATTTGTAAAAAAGTTAAATTTCCTCACATGAATATTCGAATCGAAGGAATGACGTCGAGAATCTGTAGTAATGGAGTTCTTGAAATAACCATACCAAAAGCCTGACTCAATATAAGCATATATTTTCTTTTTTGGCTTGATGTTTATTGACGTAAAAGAGCTAATCATTCTATCTTATTCAAGACACTATCTATCTTTATCTTATGAAATTCCAAAGCCAGTTCTTTTGGGTCAACTCCAATTGTGAGGCTCAGAAGTTCAGAGTAATGAAGAATGGGTAAATTGTGTTCTTCTTGGTACGTTGACTTCATGAGCACTTGGCCCAGATCCAAAGTAAGATAACAAAATGGACATATGGTAACGATGCAGTCTGCACCTGCTTTAGACGCGTTTATGATTTTTTCTCTTGCAATGGCTAGGGCAACGTCGTCTGCATAGCCTCTTAGCAGTCCACCGCAACATTTTTGTTTGTTTCTATACCAGATGCTTTTGGCTCCTAGGGCTTCTATGAGCTCATCGTAAACATGTGGACGCTCCGGGTCGTCAAACTTAAGAACCTTGCTTGGTCTTAGCAGATGGCATCCTGAGAACGACGCTACTTTCAAGTCACACAACTTTCTAGTTATACTTGACTTAATTTTTTCTTTTCCTACATCCTCTGATAAAACTTGAAGGTAGTGCTTAACTTCTATGCTGCCTTTGAATTCTTTTCCAGCCTTTACAAGAATCTGATTGACCTTCGCTTTTAGTTTTTCATTCTGTTTTAATGTTTCGTTAGCTACCGTTAAAGATTCAAAGCAGCCACTACACAAAGTGATTATATCAAGATTGGCTTCTTCGGATAAGCAAATGTTGTACGCTGCGATTGCAAGACTGGTTTCCAAGTCTAGAGATTGCACTGGAGGGGGAGCACAACACGTCGTGCCTTCTAAATCTACTAAGCTGATGTCAAGTTTACTTAACGCTTTCCTAGCTGAAATCTCATAATTAGGTAAACGTGCTGGGATAGTACATCCTAAAAACAAAGCATAGCTAGTCATGATTCAGCCTCCTTTTTCAGCTGTAGATTATTAAATCCCGTTGCAGCCAATATTTTTCTCAAGGCATCAGTACCTGTGGATTTCAAAGGAGGCAAACCTATTTGTTCCCTTTTTCTTTCAATAAATTTCGAAACAGGTACAATTCTACCGTCGTTTATCAAGGCCGAGGCAAATTCTAAATACATATTTGGTAAATGGCCTTCTTCTGCAGCAATATTTCGCAAGGCAAAGAAGACATCAGCAACTTCAACCATCTGGGGGCATCGTTCCTGACAGTTGTAACATGAACTGCACAGCCATATTGCGTTGCTCTGAAAAACTTCTTGCCGTTCGCCAAGAAGAACAAGTCGGAAAATCTCTCTTGGATTAAACTTTTCTGTTGTCTTTGCGACTGGGCAACTGCTTGCACAAGTTCCACATTGGTAACATAGTACTATGGTTTCTCCGCCGTATCTGCTTGAAACTTCCTTAGAAAATGGAACGTTGTATTCTTTGATTTTCGTCATGCTTGTTCACCTTTTCTTAAACCTCTTTCGAAAACCGTATTGGTCCCAGCTTTTCTAGTCTCTCAATCATTGTGCGCGCAGCCTCTGCGAATTTGTCACCTTCAACGAAGATTGTGTTGAAAAGCTCAACTCTTTCAGGTTCTATGCCATATTCCTTGAGCAATGCCCTTGCTACATTGATTCTCGTTTCAACTTTCTTCACTCCATCTTCATGATGGCAGCCCTCACTCATACATCCCACTACCATAACTCCTTGAGCTCCATATCTAATTGCCGCAAGAACATGTTCTATGCGAAGATAGCCAGTACAAGGAACCTTGACAGTTCTCACGTTGGTCGGATAGTCTGACATGGTCATTCCTGCGGAGTCCACAGATGCACCGCCACATTCTGAGCAACAGAAAGCCAAAATGAGCGGTTTGTCCTGCCCTTTTATCGATAGAATAGCCCTAGTTTGCGAAAGCAGCTCACTTTGTTTGAAATGTCTAAGATCTATGGCATTTAGAGGACATGTTCCAACGCAAATTCCGCATCCTTCACATAAAAGATCAGAAACCTTTGCAACTACGTGTTTTTCGTCGACATTCACCAGTTCAATTGCGTCATATGGACACGACACAGGACAAAATTCGCAATCACCACAATATTCCTCATTCACCACAGCGGTTTTTTGATCCTTAACAATTTTACCTGTGTTGAGGAACTTAACAGCCTTAAGTGCAGCTGAATGAGCTTGAAGAGAACTCGACGGCGCATCTTTGGGAAAGGTTGATCCTCCACAAAGGAAAATTCCCCTCTTTTTTGTTTCAGTAGGTCTTAACTTGGCATTATATTCCTTAAAGAAGCCATCTTCATCTGTTTCTATTTGCATGATTTCAGCTAGGGTTTCTGTATCCTCAGAAGGCACCATGGCTGTGGCAAGAACAACAAGGTCTGCCTCAAGTTCTAAGAGTCTTCTTAGGATAGAGTCTTCGACATCGACGATTAACAAGTTTGATTCTGGATCATGTGAGATTTCGGTAGGTCTGCCTTTTATGAATTTAACCCCTAATTCTCTAGCTTTTTCATAGTATTCTTCATGTTCCCGTCCAGTTGTCCTAATGTCTATGTAACATATTGAAACATCAACCTCAGGAAAAGATGTTTTAATCATGATAGCGTGTTTAAGAGATATCATGCAGCAAATGCTTGAACAGTAGTCATTCCACCTTTTATCCCTAGATCCGACACATTGAACAAACACAATTCTTCTTGCAAATTTTCTGTCCGAGGGTCTAACAATTTTTCCTTGAGTAGGCCCAAAAGGGTCAAGCAGCCGTGCTAACTCAAGGTTAGTTATTACATCAGGGTATTCGCCATAGTGATATTCTTTGATGACGGAGGGGTCATACTCTTTGAACCCGGTTGCCACAATTATTGCGCCCACATTTAAGGTGGTGGTTTCAGGTTTCTGATTTAGCTCGATAGCATTGGTTGGACAAACTTGGACACATTTTTTACACTCATTAAACTTACATGCTTTTTCGTCGATAACGTAAGTTGGTGGATAAATATTTGGAGTAATTGTGTAAATAGCCTTTCGATTCATTAGGTTTACATTGTATTCGTCTGGCACCTCAACTGGACAAACTTCAGCACAAAGGTTACAACTTATACATTTTGTTTCATTAATATACCTTGGCTTTTTTTCAAGTATTATTTTGTAATTCCCAGCCTGACCGTCTACACCGACAACTTGACAATTTGTATGAATTTTTAAGCCTTGAATGGCCGCGATTCCTGAACGGTAAATACACTTTCTAGAAGTGTGCGTTATAGTCTTCACGTCTGAGGCAGGGGATTGTATACAAGCAGCACAGTCATCAGTTGGGAAAAATCGGCCGGCGCGGGCTGCTATTCCTCCTAAGAACGGAGCTTTCTCAACAAGATGAACCTCGAATCCTAAGTCAGCTAGATCCTCAGCTGCTTGCATGCCTGATATTCCGCCGCCTATTACTAGAACTGATTTTACAGCGGGAAACTCAAGCTTATGAATTGGTTCAAGGATTTTGGCTCTATCGATAGCCGCAAGTAACATCGCTTTAGCTTTTTCTGTTGCTTCTAAGGGAACATTTCTGTGAGGCCAGGCACAATGATTTTTTAGATCGATTACTTGTACAAAGTTTTGGTTAAGACCAGATGCCTCGGCTGCTTCGACGATCTTTATTTCGCTTAGCTTAGGTAGGCTTTCAGCAACAATAAGTCTGTTCGCCTTTTGCTCTTTAATTGTTCTTATTATTGTTTGTAACCCCGAGCCTTTCCAAAACTCTGTTCCTCTTTCGACAACGGTAACTTCTGGAATCTCTTTAAGAAAAGATGTTAGATTGTCAAAGTCTAGAATTTCGATTAATGCTTTTCCGCAGTCAGATAAAAATACGCCAATTTTCAGGTTTTCCATTTTTCTCACCTACTGATTTTTTTCAGTAATTGTTTTTTATGATCATAAATTTCGATTGTCAGCGGCATCTCGCCAAAAGCGTAATGGGTGGCACAAGCGAAACATGGGTCATAAGCTCTGAAGGCCATTTCAACCTTGTTTAACAGTCCATCGTTAACTTCGCCTTTATGAATAAGACCCCTTGCTGCTTTCTTAATCGACATGCATATGCCAGGCGTGTTGTGGGTTGTAGCAACTATAAGATTCACCTTCTTGGCTAAAGCCTTCTCGTCTAAAATGTAGTGATGAATCAAGGTTCCTCTCGCTGCTTCAACTATTCCTACACCTTCTCCTGGTTTTCCTAGATCGTTTCTTATGTTTTTACTTGTTATTCCTGGGTCTTTTGCCAGCTCCAGTCCTCGTTCCGCAGCATACAGCAGCTCGATAAGTCTCGCCCAGTGGAAAGCTAGCGTAGAGTGAACGGGCTTTCCACCGAGAGTGCTCATCATTTTTTCATATTCATCTTGAGCTAAAGGCGTCGCCATACCATCTGCGACATTCAGCCTCGCTAATGGTCCAACTCTGTAGATTCCGCTATCGACGCCATCAATAAGGTTTCTCCAGCCTACGTTCTTTAGGTATGGCATCTTTACGTACGTCCAAGGCTCAACATGCTCCTCTATTACGTCTAAATATTCAGAGGGGGAGAATTTTACGTATTCATGTCCTTCAGGGTCAACAACCCGTATGTTCCCATCGTAAAAGTTTAATTTATTATTCTTATCAACGGTTCCCATATAGTATGTCCTAAGAGTATAGTTTTCGCTTTTTATCATTTCAACATAGTCTGAGTTTTTCAGAACTATGTCATTGAAGACCTGTAACGTGAACTTGGCGAAGTCTAGACAGCTTTCTAGCATTTTCACAATTTCCTGTTGCTCTTCCTTCGAAATAGACTTTGAAACCCCACCAGGTAACACATTAACGGGATGTGTTGGTTTTCCGCCAATTATGCCCGTAATTTTCTGTCCATAGGCCCTATGCTCAATAACTTTTTTGGCAATGTCAAGGCCCACTTTTTCTATAACCCCAAGGATGTTTCTTTTGGCAGCCGGAGCGTCTGGTCCAACGACGAAGTCTGGACCGCCTAGAAAATAGAAGTGCAGAATATGGTCGTAGATTATGTAGCCACAATACTCGAGTTCCCTTAGTTTCTTCGCTGTCTCAGTAGGCTCTGTTTGAAAAGCCGCATCAACCGCCTTCGCGCTTGCCATGTGATGAGCAACTGGACAAACTCCACAAATTCGCGTCGTAATAATAGGTAGGTCTTCAGCTCGTCTCCCTTCACAGAATTTCTCGAATCCTCTGAGTTCAGGAACCTGCAAGTACGCATCTTCCACCTCTTCTTGGTCGTTTAAGAATATTACGATTTTTCCGTGGCCTTCTAGCCTCGTTATTGGATCTATGATTACTTCTTTCATTCTTTGATTTTCCTCCTTAAAATCGAGTTAGCGAGTGAATACTTGTAAAAAGTTCCTACGGGATCAACAACTTGACTTAAAACTTTCGGATCAGCAGTAACAGAGGCAAGCGCATTAAGCATGGCAGCTCCTTGGTCAGAAGATTGTGGACCTGGACCTCCACACCCAGTGCATGGTACATTTACTTTTAGGCATTGGGCGCTACAACCTGCTCTGGTAGCGGGTCCCATGCATACTACGCCTTGATCCCAAAAACACGTGATTTTATCGTCTTCAATTTCATAAATGCGTTTAATGTTTGAGATTTTTCTGTCTTTCTTCTCTCTTGGACATTCGTCGCAAACTGATTTATTTGGAAGAAAACTTGACCCTCTTGGTGGAAGCTTATTGTTAAGAATTATTTCAAAAGCATTTGCGATACATGCAACTGGCGGTGGGCATCCCGAAATGAAGTAGTCGACATCCACCACTTGGGATAACGGTTTCACTGTGTCATAGAAAACTGGAAGTTCAAGTTCCTTATCATCAACCTTTGCTTTATTTTGCGGGAAGACTGATTTTGGATTTTTTGTTGATGGCGTTTCGATGTAGACTCTTTGAAAAACAGATTCTTTGTCCCAAAGGTTCGCGAGCCCTATTACGCAACCGTCGCAAGCGCACGACCCAAAAGCCACCAGGATTTTTGACTTTTGTCTTAAAAGTCTAGCCATTTTTTCATTTTCCGAGTTTCTTATTGCTCCGTTAAAAAAACAGTAATCTATGCTTTTATCTGGCATTGCTTGTACGTCTTTATATTTAGTGTCAAGAGCTACGGGCCAAAACACTATATCCACAGCTGCGGCGACATCAAGAATTTTTTCGTTTATGTCAAGAACAGCGATTTCGCAACCACCGCAACTAGCTGACCAATAAAAAGCAATTTTTGGCTTTTGCATATGATTTCACCATTTTTTCCCTTATATTTCCTTCAAACATGACATACATTGTCTAAATAAAGACTTCTAATTACAGCTTCTTACATTTAAGCCTTAACCAAATTTTCGATCAAAGAAAGTTATAAGTGACCTAAAATCAACAATGTTTTTATGTTTTTCCAATTCGTTGTTTGCTAAGTTCTTGAGCTG
>JAGTQS010000055.1 GCA_018397055.1 Candidatus Bathyarchaeota archaeon
TCTAACAGCCTCCTCTGCATTTGGAGGAGATTGTTGAGGAGAAAACTCGTAGGCTTCGGGAAGCTCAGCGTCTAGCTGCGATAGGTGAGACTGCTGCTATGGTTGGTCACGACCTTCGTAACCCATTGCAGGCAATCGCTACCATTCCATATTTGGTTGAAAAAACACTTCAAATGTTGCCTAAACAAATCGAGGAGGCTGTTAGAAATAGTTCTTTGCCTACGCTTATGAAAGTGCTTCAGGAACAGACGCTTTACATGAACAAGATTGTTTCCGACCTTCAGAACTATGCTAGGCCGATTAAGCTGAATCTTAAGGAAACTAATCTTTACAAGATGTTTGAAGATATTCTTTCTACGGTGCATATTGCTGAAAACATCGAGGTCAGCATTGAGGCTGCACGAGACATGTCAGCAGTTTTTGATCCGCACTTGTTGAGAAGGGTTTTCATAAACCTGATAAACAATGCGTTGCAAGCCATGCCTGAAGGTGGGAAATTGACTATAAGCGCCATTAAAAACGATGATGGCGTTTGCATTAGTTTTCAAGACACAGGTGTTGGGATACCTGAAGAGAACATATCCAAGATTTTTCAACCCTCGTTTACGACGAAGGCTAAGGGGCAAGGTCTCGGGTTGCCTGTTTGTAAACGGATTGTGGAGGCTCATGGTGGCAAAATTACTGTTACAAGTAAGCTTCACTGCGGTAGCACCTTCACTGTGCACATACCTTTCAAAAAGGAGGTGAAACAAGACGAGTAGCGAGAAGAAGAGAATCCTAGTTGTAGACGATGACGATTCGATTCGCAAAGTCTTCAAGTTAATTCTGGAGGCACAAGGTTACGAGGTTGAAACGGTGGAAACAGGGCTTCAAGCTTTAAAAATGGTTCAAGAAAGATTTTACAGTCTTGTCACGATAGACATCCGACTTCCTGACATGGAAGGAACAAAGCTGCTTAGAGAATTGCATAGGAGTTCTCCAAAGTCGATGAAAATTATGGTCACAGGCTACCCAAGCCTTGAGAACGCTGTGAATTCATTGAACATCGGAGCTGACGCCTATATCATTAAGCCAGTTGAACCTGATGAGCTCATAAATACTGTAAAGGCGAAGCTTAAGGAGCAAGAGGGCATGGAATCTCTAAGCCAAGAGAAGATAGACAACTGGATATCAACGAGAATTCAAAAACTCGAAGAAAAATATGGAATTCACTAAATCCGCATTTTTGCGTTGAACATGGCAATTTTTGTCATGTTATTTTGTCAATTTAGGAACTGGCTTAACAGTTGGTTGATGCTGAGAGACTGCCTAAAACTAGGCACAGCTACTTTTAAAAGAAAAGGCGTCTAATAACTTAATTGGACAGGGTTCATAGTTTCGTTAGGCGGTTCAGGTTTATGGGTGAAGAAAAAACAAGAATTGAGGATTTAATCAGACGCATCGACGAGTTAACAAGGATTCTAAAATTTCTGTTAGACGACCTTTCTGAGATTTCGCAAAGCCTCAAAGCTGGTCTAAGCGTTGTTCCGCAGCCATTAGTATCTGAGCCTTCGAGGCTTCTTCCTCAACCGAAGACTTCTCAGCAAACAATCACTGTCAGCGAACCCTCACCCGCCCCTACTCCTCTAGGCAGTATACAGTCAGCGGAGGATGTGCAGAGGGTTTTTCCTCAAGATTTGTTGAGTATGCTGTATTTCGAGGAGAAGGACGACCAAGTAATTATTAAGCCTAGAGCGTTTCTCGGCGCAGATAACTTCAGGCGAATAGCAAGTATTATCCGCGACCAGATGAATGGAGAGTACGTCAGCGCCGGGAAGGACAGCCACTTTAGGATTATGAAGAGGGCTTAGCCGGGTTCTGGTTAAATGTAGAATATGTCTTCTGGGCTTCTTCTTGCTCTTTCTTCGGCTTCTCTTCTAGCTTTCTGGGCTACAACGTTTTTGCTTGCACCTTTTTCGGTTACTTCCATGTCGTATTTTATGAAGTCTTGTATGAAACTCGTAATTTTCTTGTTCATCGCCTCGAGTTCTTCTTGTGTAAAAGACACCATTATGTCCGGGTTGTTCACCCAGTTAAGCCAGCCTAGTATGCTTCGGTGTAGGGCATAAAGAGAGAACCGCATCGACTGAATTATGTCCAGTCTGTCTTTGTCTGGTTTTTCAGCCATTTTCTCGATTTGTTCAAGAATTCTGGCGCAAGTTTCAACCCATCCTTCGCTCATTAAATCACCTTTTCCTTATTGTCCTAAAAACTGTTGGGCGCAACAAGTAACAACTGTACAATGACTAATATTCCTTTTGGTTTTTATCGCCACACTGGAAGGATTCGTTGTCAGTACAGAACACGGAATCTGTCAAATTCTCCAGTCGGTTCTTCCCAAAGCACGTCTACGCCTGTAACCGTGGCTCCAGGAGGCCCATGACGGCAGAAATCTATCATTGCTTCAACCGCTTCTTTTTCTCCCTCGAAGACTGCTTCCACTCTTCCGTCACGTAAATTTTTTACCCAACCAGTTACTTTATGTTGCAATGCTTTTGTTCGAGTTTCATATCTAAAGAAAACGCCTTGAACGAATTCTCTGACGAATACGTGAGCTCGGGCCTTCAATCTTGTCTGCCTAAACGGAGTTTAATGTGCCTAATTTAATTATTGTTGGTTTTATGCGGCAGTGTTCTCCTGTGTTGGCGAAGGCTTAAGAGACTCTGCGGAATTTCAGTGTTCCTTCCGCTAAATCAACGTCATAAACCTGGTTTACGTCGAACCTTACGCCCAGCGCTTCGTACTCTTGCTCTGTTAAAAACAGTATAATTTTTGGTGAACTGAACCTTGCTTGCGCTCCAAGTATGGGCATCTGTTGCTGTAAAGCCTTAAAAACGTCTTGAACTATCCGTGCCTCTTCAGTTGGAGGTCTAATCGCGTAGCTCGGCATAATTTCCTCCTCAACGAGTTCCACCCGTTTGCCAAGGTTGCCGGAAGGGTCTTTTATTGACTCAATTCGTTGAACCAGAACTCTCATTGCGCCGTCACCTTTCTACATGTTAGGAAACGTTGCTTAAAAGGAGACTGTTACTCCATCTCTATTGTCGCGGGGGGCTTGGGTGTAATGTCGTAGTAGACCGATGAAACGTTCGGGCACTCCTTGAGAATCTGAGATGCTGTTTCTTGAAGAGTTGACCATGGGATTTCTGCTACTTGGGCTTTAAGGAAGTCTAATGTCTTAACAGCTCTGACAACGACGACGTACGGCTGTTTTCCATCCCCTTCACCTATCGTGTACAAGACTCGTGTGGCAGACCTCATCCTTGAAAGTATCCTTTTTTGAAGGCCGTCTAAGTCCTTGTAGTCGGGTTGATAAAGTTCGCTGGTGTCTTTTCGGCACGTGACAGCCACGATTTCGCCATATCGCCTAACCTTTTGCTTCATGCCTGTGGCTTTGTCTGCGAGAACCTTGACCCAAACGTTCATTTGGCTTAGTTTAAGGTACCTCGCTGTTGAGTCTACAAGAGTCCTGAGGTTTGGCCGGGGATAAATTTCCTCGTTGTTGATTATTGCCGCAAAGTATTGGCTTGGACTGTGCTTAGACAAATTACTTTCCACAGCTGACGTCGCCCTTTTCAATGACGCCAATTTGTCAAGTGTGATTTCACCTACAACTCTGACTGAAAGTCCAGGTCCTGGGAAGGGTTGCCTTTCGGATATTTCTGGCGGAATCTTGAGGTATCGGGCGACCTGTCTGACTTGGTGCTTGAGTAATGTCACTAAAGGTTCAACTACCTTGAATCCGTAGAGTTCCCTTGTGCTGATGCCTATTTGTTCAAGGACGTTGTGCTGCGTCTTTATTCCGCCTTTTGTTTCAATGATGTCTGCAAGTATCGTGCCTTGAACGAGAAACTTGCTTCCTTCCCTTTTCGCGACATCGCTGAGAGTTTCGTAAAAAGTCTTCCTGAAGGCTTTCCGCTTCTCTTCCGCGTCTCTAAGTCCACTTAGCGCGGTCAAGAAACGTTCCTGAACTCGTTCAACCTTCATTGGAAGGTTCAGCGGGGGCTGCGAAAGGAGTTCTGCGACCTTTTCCGGTTCTCCCTCTCGCATAAAAGCGTCGTCCAGTATGACGCAGGCAAGGTTGTCTCCGATTGCTTGGTGGGTAAGAACAGCGCATGTTGAGCTATCCACGCCGCCTGAAACTGCAATTACTGCTTTTTCGGTGCCTATAACCTGTTTTATTTCGTTTATTTGGTCTTTAACAAATTTTTTTGCGCTGAATCCCTTCATACTTTTTTCTCCTTTTCCGTAACAATTGTTGATGAATGGTTGTATTGCGCTTCATTCATCTTATACCAAATTCTTTTAAACTTAAATGTTGTACATAGTAATAAAACCATATGTTAGTATGTTATGTTGAGGCGCAAAATGTATGAAGCTTGTAACCGTTCTGCTTCCCGAGGCGTACCTTGAAGGACTCGACGAACTCGTTCGACAAAACATGTACCCAAGTCGAAGCGCAGCTATAAGAGCCGCGGTACGCGACCTCCTAAGAAGAGAATTGTGGAACAAATAATCTCAGAACTCTTTAAGCCCCAACAATTAGAAGAACCAGTTGTTTTCGTTTAAAGGCAAGAAAAGTTTTCTTTTCCGAACGGCACGTTAGTTCTTTACAGCGTCCTTAAACGATTTCGCAGCTTGCTTAGGGTTACCCGCAAGCGTTATTGACCTTCCAATTATCAAGTATTCTGAACCCGCCTCAGCAGCTGCTTTGACGTCTCCGCCTTGAGCGCCTACGCCAGGCGAGTAGATGGGCACTTTTCCTTTCAGAATGGTGCGGATTTCCCGAATTTTTTCTGGATACGTTGCGCCTACAATTGCGCCGTCTGCGTTCCACGCCAATGCTTTCTGAGCGAAAACCCGGTATTGTGCTTTTAACTCATTATCATTCGGGTCATGAACCATTTGTCCATAACCTTCCCACGCGGCATTATGGCTCATGTAAACGAGCAAGATTACGCCTCGGCTCATTTTTTCAGCAACCTCGAAGACAGGTTGAAGCCCATCCTCCCACCCGACGAATGGGTTTGCAATAACAGCGTCAAAACCTGCGTAAAAATAGTTTTCAGAGATAACGCGGTTCGTGTATCCTATGTCGTTTATCTTGCAGTCCATTATCACGGGCAGACCAAGGCTGTGCGCTTTGTCCACGATTTTCTTCGTTCCATCAAACAATCCCAGAGGCAGGACGAGATGATGATTCAGCTTAACTGCACAGATGTAGGGATGCGTCTCCTCGAGAATTTTTATGCCTCTTTCAACAAGGGTTCCCGTGCCATTTGGAATCTGGTCTAGTGCCAACACGATGTTAGAACCCTTTTTTTCCGCTGACTCCTTCATCTTCTGCTTGAACAGCAACACTATTTCCCTTATTTTCAAAGTGTTCTTCTGCGTTCTAAACCTTTACGGTTCCACCACAAAACTTTGTCACGTAATCAATTGTAACCTTCATTGCTTCTAACAATTTTTCTTCAGTTACACCTGGAACACCGCAGAACAGTAACACAACTTTCTTGGTGGTTTCCGTGACCTTTGAGTCTTCAGAATCACGGTAAGGGTAGATGGCGACAAGTTTCTCAGCGTCTTGAACTACGACTTCGCCGCCTTGAAGCTGCAAGGGCTTGTTCATTCCGATTCCAAGGAACTTTTCACCCTTTTCTGCATAGCGCATCTTTAAGTCTCCACGAAGCTTGTCAGCATCGAACGCGGCGACGGCAACCTCTGTTTTAACCGAGGCAAGGTTATAGGCGTCAACCAACGTGTTTATGCAGGGTAAAGGATTCCCAGCGACAATTCTTCGGATTAAGGCCTCAGCTGCGGGACGAACCTTCGTAGGGTCAACCTTGATTCTCCAAAAAAAGTCACGGTAAGCCCTCAGTACAGGCTGGTCCTTAAGAGTTTCAGCGTCGAAAAACCGCCGTGTTTCTTCTGTTACGAGCTTCTTAAACTCCTCAAGCCTTAAATCAGAAGACTGCACATTGACATCGTTGATTTGGGTAACCAAGACCACTAAATCGGGAAACGCAGCGTTTACGTCCTCACTTATAACAAGCCGGGTCAAACCTCTGCCTCCATATCAAGAACCTTCTCAACCATTAAGGAACAACAACCCATCTTATATAACATACAAAAACCACTACATAAAAAAGGACTCCTTAATCGCCTAAATCCACAGTTCCACATTGACTCCACAGAGCCTATATAAAGAAAAAAATTCTCAAGGCGCACGGAACAACCACGAAACAGGAAGAATAGTCAAGAAATCTGACCCGAGTATATATCCCTCCCCCTCAACAACAAGCGCATAACAAGAAAAATGCATTAATACGTTGGAAAACCTGTATTACGCCAGTTTACACTGTTTGAAAAAAGTAAACAACGAAGATTAAGCAAGCAATATTGCTTAGATTATAACCTTAGGTAATACAGAAAACCGTGAGACTAAAAAACAAAATAAAGAAAAACAAAATAAAGCCGGTCAAAATGAATAATGGCTAATGAAAAAAGGTGAATGAACATTACTAAAAGCCACCTCCACGTAGAGTTCCCTAGAAACGTGCATTTCGAATGCAGCCTATGCGCCTTGTGTTGCGGAGACACCGAAACCAATGTTCGAAAAATTCTCTTACTAAAAAAAGAGGCTGAAAAAATTTCGAAAAAGACCCGTAAAGACATCGAAAGTTTCGCCGAAAAAATAAATGACAAAGCACCGTATGCGTATGTGATGAGAAAAACTAATAGTGGCAAATGCGTGTTTCTAAAAGGAAAATTATGCATCGTCTATGACACAAGACCTCTAATTTGCAGGTTCTATCCATTCAAGATCGACAACCTTGGAAACCAACATTACACATTTTCTTACACAAAAGAGTGCCCAGGCATAGGAAGGGGGCCTCAACTTAAAAGGAAATTTTTTGAAACCCTATTTGCCGAACTTATCAGCTTGATGAAAAAAATAGTTCAATAAAAATAATTACGTACTAGAGTTGCCCTTGTTTAGCCGCAACCACGCTTTCGAAAGAAGCCTAAAAAGATCATAAATCCATAACAAAGAGGAGGCAGTCAACCAGCTCCTTGTATCTGTTCCTGATAGTTACCTCAGTCACCTTCGCAATTTCAGCAATCTCACGTTGAGTCCTTCGTTCTCCAACCAAAACCGAAGCAATATAACTTGCCGCCGCCGCAATACCCGTAGGTCCCCTGCCAGAAGTCAGCTTAAGGTTACCAGCTGTCATGAGAATTTTGTTAGCAATCTCCTCAACTTTCCCCTGCATCGTCAACTGATTAGAGAACTTCGACACATACTGGTTCGCCCGAACTGGAGGAATAAGATAATCAAGCTCCTTAACCAAGAAACGGTAGCTTCTACCAACCTCTCTCTTACTGACATTAGAAGCCTTAGAAATCTCCTCAAGAGTTCTAGCCAACCCACATTGCCTACACGCAATATATACCGAAGCTGCGCTAATTCCCTGAATCGACCGTCCGCGAATAAGTCTCTCCTTCACGGCCTTCCTGTAAATGACTGAAGCTGTCTCAAAAATGCTTTTAGGCAACGAAAGATTGTTCGCTATCTTCGTAATCTCTGAAAGAGCAAACGCAAGGTTCCGCTCCATAGCATCGGAAACCCTAATCCTTCTCTGCCACTTCCTCAAACGGTAGATTTGAGCCTTCTGACCTGCGGAAAACTTTTTCCCGTAAATATCTCGGTCGTGCCAGTCAATCATCGTCGAAAGTCCCTTGTCGTGAATCGTAAAAGTTACTGGAGCGCCTGTTCGAGCTCTTTTTTCTCTTTGCTCAGTATCAAAAGCCCGCCATTCAGGCCCTTGATCCGTCAATTTCATGTCAAGGACAAACCCACAGTCCATGCATACAACTTCTGCAGACTCATAATCTCTCATAAGCCTGGTTCCGCCACATTCAGTGCATCGCTGAATATCTTTAAGACCAGGTGAAACAGACGTTTTCTTATTTTCACTCATCTTCTTCCGTTCCTTTTTTTCTGTTTTAAAAGAGGCATAAAATATAGTAAACTTCCCACAATACTCTGCGGGTCACCGGTTTTAACATCAACTAAGACATAAGGCGATACAGTTGGTCCAACAATGTCGAATACTTTCCCCACTTGCCTGTTCTTCTCATCTATTACTGTTACGCCTATTCCAGGAGTTTTCTCAGCTTTTATGACTGCTTTACCACTCGGACTGATATGAACGACTCGTCCGATTTTCTTCAAGCCTTCAACTCCTCAAAAGATGTGAACGAAAAACCCAAGTTTGTTATATAAACATTTCTCATTTTGAATTCAGACCGTAAGTCTCGAAATCTCTTGAGCCACTTCACTGATAATCCTGTTCTTAGGCTTCGTTTTCTTGACAAGAATTAAACCGCTCTTTTTCCACGAAAAACGAGGATACGCAGCATCCATTGTTACTTTGAATGAATATCCAAGATTCACAACTGCCCTTTCAAGCAAACCCAAGTTCGGAGACGGCCTCGAGAGCTTTTTAGGCACCTTCCTTCCTTCAGACCTTGTTTTCGTGGAATCAAAATAGACAGGCCATAAGACAACCTCATCTCGTCTCCGCATATTCTCAATTCTCCATCACATATTTTTGGGGCTACTCAAAAAACATGCGAAAAACCAACTCTACTGTGAGACTAGAATTCCGCTAAGAACCCCCGATTGCCCAGGTCTAGATGTTACTCGAACAGTTCCAATAGAAGTTTCAAGAAGGGCTCCCTTTGTGATTACACCCCTTCTGTCATAATCCACGTTAGACGGGTTCTTAAGAACCCTTAATATCTCAGCCCTCTTGGTTTCCCCAGTTGAAGAATCAGAGACATTCACATATTTTGTACTTACAAGACGAACCTTTAAGGTTCCTCCTCTTCCTCTTTCCTTCTCTGTCTCATGCTCTCCGACAGAAGTCATAATGGGAAAGTTTCCCTTCTCGAACCGCCGTTTACCTCTATACGCTTTCTTTTTGCCACCTGAACGTTTCCTTTTATGTAGATTGCCATGCCAAGATGACATTCTTAATTCTCCTTAAGTAAAAAGGAAGGAACGTTCAGACTAATATAAATTTAGCGGATAAATAATGTTCTAACTCTCATTAAAATCGTATTCTTCATCGGAACTAAGCGGCTTTTTCATCAATTCATTAAAGGTCTTTTTAAGTTGGCGTTTCATTACTTTGATGTCTCGGCTTAAACCAAAATAGTCAGAAAAAAATTCTGTTACACGCAGAATCTTATTCCTACCATCACTTTTACGTTCAATAAGCCCCATTTCAGCCAACTGCCTAATGTGACCGTAAGCATGAGCCCCTCGAGCATCAACAACCTGTTTTTGAACTATAGGCTGCCTATAGGCTATGTAAGCAAGAGTCCTAAGTGGACCGTCAGACAACAAAGGTCTAACAGCGAGTTTCCTAACTCTAGCTGAAAACTCGGTTTTTAACTGAAGAACGAACCGTTCATCCTCAAGTTCTAATACCTCAAGCGGAGTTTCCAGCTGCCTATATTTTTCTATCAAAGCCCTAGCAAGCTGCTGAACCCTTTTCTTCGATCGGCTCCCAATAATATAACCCAATGTTTTTGTATCAAGAGGCCGGCCTGCCACATAAAGGGCAGCTTCAATTAAAGCCAAATCTTTTTTAAACTTTTCTTCTTGATTTTCATCAGCTGTTACTTCATTTTTAGCTGACATCACTGAGCCCCATTAATAGTTACAAAAACCTCGTCTGAATTTTCCTCCTGCCATAGAGTTACCCTGTTTTTTTGGGCCAAAAAAAGCAAAACAATGAAACTTCGAATCTGCTCAAGTTTTTCTAAGCCGTGTGCAAGCTTCGAGAAAGAAACGATTTTTCCCTTATTGGCAAGTGCAACTATTTTTTTCATCATTCTATCCATCTGTTCCTCCATCTCCATCAAATAAGCGCTGAGAGTAGGGATTACACCAGCCGGGGGAATGATCTCGGTTCTTGCAGACGCCTTCAAGACAAAGAGCTTCTCAGTCTTCAGTGCATTATCCAATGCCTCAAGCAAATTCTGAATTGTTGTTGTAGTCAACTCGTATCTAAGCGGAAGAACTAGGGGTGGAGGAATAAAATCAGATGGCGGTTCTGGAGCCAAAGGGGCCTTCTCAAGTTCAAGAAGCAGCTCAGACTTCATAAGGTAGACTGTTGAAGATGAACCAAGCGCCATTCCTGAAGCTCTGAAATCAATCTCGTCTCTTTTCTCCATCTCGTCAAGAAACGACAAAAGAAGAAAAGACAAGTTAATGTCCCAAGGATTCAACCTTTCTAATAATTGCAAGTCAAAAAGAATATTCCAAGGGGGACGAAAATAAAATGGCTTATTAACATTTGTCTCCGTCATCACGCGACCCCCTTGAAAGTTGTTGTTACAACATGCGATACACCTTCAAGACCGTAAACTCCATATATTCTGTCGGCTTTACTGACCATTTCAGGTTTTAACGTTATGACGACGAACTGTGATTTCTGGGCTTCTTCCGCAAGCAGCTCACCAAGTCTCTCAACATTAGAAGCATCTAAGTGAGCGTCAATTTCATCAAACAAATAAAACGAAGCTGGAGTGAATTCTTGCAGCGCAAACAGGAAGGCAACAGCAGAGACTGACCGTTCACCGCTGCTGGCACCACTCACCAGGATAGGAGGCTTTCCCACAAATTGGACTATCATGTCTACGCCTCCAGCAAATGGGTTCTCAGGATTCTCAAGTTTCAATGCGGCGTTTCCTCCATCAGTAAGCTTTGAGAAATATCTGTCAATTCTTTCGTTAATTTTGTTGAAAGCCTCCATGAAAGAGTTGTATTTCTTTCTCTC
>JAGTQS010000056.1 GCA_018397055.1 Candidatus Bathyarchaeota archaeon
GGGAGGTGGAGCACTAATTAGGGTTGATAATAGATAAACTGAAGTGAAAACACGTTCATACACTCTTTCTAAAAGATTGGGCACTTTTGTGTCTGGATTTATTTGCAGAAGTTTTTCCACAACCTCGTTTCCACCCGTTACTATCACTGTTCCAGTAATGTCATATTTTGCGATGTTAGGTTTTGTGTTTATTGCAAGAGCAAAACTGAATGAAGCTTCGCCTGTTCCCCTTTCCGTTTCTTCGAGCTTTACGTTTACGTCAAATTCTGGTTTAACATCGTCTTTTCTTGTACCTTCCATCAGAGCTCCAGCTAGATTAACGAGTCTAACATCTATCGTTACTTCGTCGGAGCTCATTGGCGCATCGTATCTCCTACCTTTTTGTGGTGGAATAAATTTCTCTCGGACGTCCTTTCGAGCATTAATGTTCCTAACTACCAATTTCCTTTTTGTGTGTAGGAAGATGCTACATACTATGATTTAAAGAGGAAAAATTGCCAGAAATGATAAATACGGTGCTCTAATTGGTTTCTTCTAGTGGTGGAGGCGACAAAAAGAAAGTCGGATACGGAAGTCACCAACTGAAAAAAGCAGACACCAAACACTATGTAGAAACCCAAATTAACACAAAATTCAATGGCACCAAACTTAGCCTACTAATCAAAAAAACCATGTCGAGACCTGAGCTTCTTAAAAAATACGGTGTGGAAAAATACGATCTGCACCCCAATTATGAGTTTCCTGAATCTGTAAGAGACATGATTCCTTCAAACGTCCCTGAATATATTACGCCTCCAGGAAAAGACTACATCAAACAAATAATTCGGGCCCTTTACTATTTTAAGCAGTGCGCGTTGATCGGGCCAAGTGGAACAGGAAAAACGCATGTCGTTTATTTCATAGCCGAGATAACTGGTCTACCCATTTGGGAAGTTAACTGCGGTCTACAAACGTCAACGTATGACCTTTTCGGAAGATACATCGGTCTTGGAAAGGAAAACTGGATCGATGGTCAGATAATCTCGTGGTGCAGAGACGGCGGAATACTTTACCTAGACGAGGCTAACATGATGAAACAGGACATTGCTGCCCGTTTAAACCCGATTCTGGACACTCGAGGTCATATTGTTTTAACAGAAAAAGACAATGAGGTTGTAAAACGGCACGAATTTGGATACGTCATTATTTCAATGAACCCGTTTTCAAGCGAGTTCGTGGGAACCAAGCCTCTTAACGCAGCGTTCAGAAGGCGAATGTCAGTTTGGCTTACGTTCGATTATCTCAGTGTAGGAACCAACATTTCTAAGGAAGAAATAGCTCTTATTCAAAAGAGAAGCGGTGTCGACGAGGACACAGCTACAAAAATCATTAAAGCAGGAGCTGAACTGCGGAGACAATACCAGACAGGCGACCTGCCGTATGGTCCTTCTCCAGGAGACCTAATGAACTGGGCTATCTTGATTGCCGACGGAAGCGACCCCATTACTGCCGCCAACGAAAGCATCATTGGAACAACAAGTGACGACCTTGAGATTCAAGATACTGTGAGACGCATCATAACAACATTCTTTTCGTAGAGTCGCCGCTGGTGGTTTATTTTTGAAACTTTATGAGTCCGCTTGGTTTCTAGCCTACGATTTAACCGGGATCGAACAGGACTCTTTAAAGATACTTATTCGAGACTCGACGCCATTTCCGTTTCTAACTAAGGATCAAGTCGGCTTCGTTTTGTGTTTACCTAACTTGAAGAAAGTGGATGAAGATGTTGTTGAATATCAAGGAATGACGTTAAGTCTTAAGGACGCGCTTCATAATCAAATCATATGGAGCCTTTTTAAGGCTTCAGTCTATTATCTGAGCCTTTATACAGTAGTTTATGACGCAAATGCATATAAAGAAGTTCTTAAAGGCAAGAATGAGGGTGTTGCGTTAAACGCCATTAACCTCATTGAGGACGCAATAATAACCGCTTACATCAAAACTTTTTATCAGTCACTGCTTCCCGAGATTATTTTTTCAGATACTATATCTTATCTATTTTTAAAGCCTGCTCAGTTCATTAGGAATGAAGCCGTCAGGCTGGCTACTTCTGTTCTTTCACGTTATAAAACTGGACTGGTCAAGGGTTCTCTTCCCGAAGGCATGCTTAAAGATACGAATAATTTAGTAAACATGCTTAGAATGTTAGAAGCCGAAACAGCAAAGGTTTTAGCAGAACAAAAAATCATGTCGAATAGTAAAAACGTTAAAGTCAAGCCCACAAATAACGAGCTCAAATCAAAGATTTTCTCGGAAATTTATTCAAACCTCATAAAATATTCTATAGGTGCCTCTGAGGTCCCTTCTTTCCTTTACATGAACCATCCAACTAAAACTTCAATTCTCGATATAGTTATACCTTCTCACGACGAAGTTTGGGTTACTTTCAATGAAATAGTCAATAGACTCGACGTTAGGATCAATCTAAACATGAATGCTTTGCAGAACGAGTCTGTACAAAACATTATGGATTGGTTTTCAAAAGAGAGGAAAACCGAGAAAATTATACAAAAATATCAACTTTTGGGGGAAGACACGCGTCTTAAGGATTTTAAGTTTCCAGAAGAAGACTATACGGAGTTTCTGCGACGTAAGATAAAACATTCTAAAACAATTAGGCGGATCACGAACAGATTGGCAATGTTTTATAACGTGAGTGGTGACGATTTCAGGCGTGAAGCAGGATTCATAGATCTTCAGGAGGCAATTCAAGTTATAGCGAGTAAAAGCAGACGCAGTGACATCTTTATGGAGGACACCTTGCGATATAGAGCTCAGTGCTGGGCGATACTTGTTGACGTCAGCCTAAGTTTAAGGCAGTTCGCAGGAGAAGTTAAAGACATCATTTTATGCCTAACAGAAGTTTCACGAAAACTTTTTTCCGACAACCGCTCCTTAGGAATATTTGCATTTGACGATAAATTCTACATCGTCAAAGACTTCACTGAAAACCACGGCCGAACAGTTTCTGCAAGGATAGGTGGAATCCAGCACAGCGGCATGACCTATATGCCTGATGCTATGAAGCTAACTGTAAGGGCATTGAGAAGCCAGTTTGAGGAAGAAAAAATCCTAATTGTTGTTTCAGATGGACATCCAACTGGATACGAAGGAATTGTTGACGACACAAAGGAAGAGGTTGCGGAAGCCATTAGAAAAGGCCTAAACGTTATAGGAATCGGGGTTGACAGCAGCGGAATAAAGGAGTTTTTCCCAACTTATTGCATAGTGAGGACACCTTACGAGCTTATGAAGAAGTTCGCTGACACATTCTTTACATTTTCATGAACAACTCGTTTTAAGGTAAAAACGCTTTTTATGTATTGCTTGTGGCTTGTTGCTGAGCTTCGGGTTGCGATTGTTCTGATAGTCTGCCTGTTGGCATCACTGTATTAATGTTTTGCTTGTCTTCAGGCAGTTTCTCAGCATCAATCAATGGTTCTTTTTGTTTGACAGATTCCTGCATAATAGCCAAAGACTCCGGCGATGTGGACATGAACATTTCTATTTTAACCTTTGGCGGTATTTTACCTGCTGGTTCTATGATTATTTTTTCAGGGACTCCCTCAACAAGGTAAACCCAGTATGCAATGTCTGAACCTAGACCGTTTTTCTGTAGTTCACCAAGTAAATTCTTAGTTTCTTTAAGCCCTTCAAGCCTATTTTTAAACTTGTCTATAGCCTCAAAGAATATTTCTGCTTTACACTGTTTCTCCGCTGAAAATAAAAGATTCTTGTAGTTGAACCATTCGTCCGATGTTGTGGCTCCTTTCTTTTTGCCACCCTTTTTCGCAGTCTCCTTTTTTGCCAGTCCCTTTTCGCGAAGCTTCTTTTCCAGCTCTTCAGGATTGCCTCCTTGTTCTCTTAAAAGTTCGCCGAGGCTTTCGTTGTAGTCCTTTAGGTAACTTTCATACCACACAATTCCCTTGTCGACAAATGAAATTATTTCACTTAACGAACGGAAACTGCGGATCTCAACTGGATAAATCTTGATCAATCCTTACATCCCTGATTTTAGCCAGGGTTCACGCCGTCTAAAATTTTTGTTTAGCAACAGACAGTTATTGTTGTGGAATCAGAACCTTTTTGACTTTGTCTTCTTGGAAGTCTCCGATTGGTTTTTCTTCATGGTTTTCAAATGGCCTCTGAATGTTCTTTAGTTCTTCGTTAACCATCTCGAGGAAGCTAAGGCGCACACTAACCCGTTTCATGAAGAGGCTGACTTCTTCTCTAAGCTTAGGTATCAAAGCCCAAACAACCATCAGAATTGTTTCAGGCGGATATTTCTCAAGCGATTTTGATTCTACTTTTCCGTCTTTCTGCACAACAATAAGGTGACATTGGTTGTTCAGAATCATCTCCTTTGCTTTGTCAAGCTCTGGAATTGCTTTTTGCGGCAAAGTAACGGACAAATCTAATTCTGTCATTATTTTACTCAAATAGCCGCATATTTGGCTGACAATATTAGACTCGGCTGAAAGGTACTCGCTGAGTTGCCTGGCGTCCTCAGTTATTACCCTAAGGAGCCCGCTGAGTTTTTCGCCTACTTCCTTGGTTTTGTTGTCGTCTATTTCCTTTTCTTGAAAGATTGAGGAGTAATCGACTATATTTTCATCTTCAGGCAAACAAGAATCACCTTTTGGGGCTAGCCGTTAACGTTTTCTACAGCTTTAGGAGAGCTTAAGAAAATTTGTGCATAGTAAAAAGAGACACACATTTTTCATGAAATTATACAGTGTTAAACAAGCTTCAAAGCCTTACTAAATGAATAGGCATAGAAAGAAAAAGTCTTGCGTGTAGATGCCGCTAAAGTGTATAGGTTATTTTCTTATTTTTACTTGGATGCCGGCTCTTCTTATTAGGCTTTGAATGATGAGTACTACAACTGCTGTGGCGACAATTGCAACGGCGACCATGATTGTGGACCACGGAATTTGAGAAGCAACTGAAACTGTGAATTCTCTAACATCTGTACTATATTCGTTGCTTTGAGCTTTAATTCGGAGGATGTAGTCTCCCACAGCCAAACTAGAGTCAGCAGATATTCGTAGATTAAAGTCAACGTCACCTTTAGCCTCAAGATACGTGTAATCCAAGGGAGTTACAAGAATGTTTGAAAGCCCAGTTGACTCTACAGTCAGCCTCAGACCAGTGACTGGTGATTGACCTGAATTTCGAACGGTGACGACGACGTTTATTTTGTCACCTTGGTAAACCTGCGGATTGATAGGCGCTATATCAACTATCTCCAGCATGTAGCTGGCGACTATATTCGTGTAAACTTGAAGAGAATCCATGATTTCCTCATCCTCTGTTAGAGCTTCTATCTCGATTGAGTAGTTGCCTTGGTCCACAATGCTTGGAGGCTGAACATTCAACATTATCCAAACAGACTCTCCTGGACCGAGAGTTAGCTGGTTCTCTGAAAAAGTGATGTCCCAAACCATAATAGATGAGGTTTTCTTTATTGAAAGAAAAACTTTCTCAATTGAGGATTCTTCATTCACAACTTTTATTGGGTAAAACGTGTCTTCGCCAGTTAAAATTGTCTGAACCCTAATTGGGGATTCGAGACTTATCTTCCGCGGTACACGTTCAACTGTGACTGTTAATCCTTGAGAGGTAGAACCATAATTGCCTTCAATGTTCACTCTAAACTGGAAATCCCCATAACCAGTTTCTTTCGGAACATTTACGATGAGAACGAGGTCAACATAGTCTCCGGAAGCTAAACTTATTGAGCGAACCTTGCTCCCATCCACCATGAAGACAGCTGTCCAGTTTATAGGCAACTCTGGATTGTCAATGCTTAACAAGTAGTTGTCGCGGTAAGGTGAACCGTTCGTTAAGCGAAGGTTGAACGTCAAATTGTTCCCAGGATAGGTTACCTGCCAATCGATTGGACAGTAAACGTCAATCTCATACTCCTCAATTGGAGGACTTTCAACAGTTACCGTTAGTAGGCAGGTGGCTCTGGAATATTTCCCTTCTGCGTACGCTGCGAACTGGTAATCGTTGGGAAACGCGTCCTCTGGCACGGTTACTTTCAATGTTAGAGTAGTTGTTCCAAATCCTTCTACGCCGATTCCCCTAACCCTTTTGTTTTGTACGTAAAAATCTGCTCTCCATCCTTCTGGAAGCGGCGGGTTGTCTACCATAAGTATAAAATTGTCATAATAATAGCTAGGATTTCTCAAGGTAAGCTCAAACATTACCACGTTATTGGGGTAAGTGACTTGCCAATAATCAGAACATTCTATATCTGTCGTGGATTGTTGAGCAAGGCACGTTGAAAACAGTTGAACCGATAAAATTATGAAAACCAAGATGCACATAAAAATTGTAAATCTAGACTGCCTATTTTTAATCAAATCTTTAAATGCTCTTCTTTTAGCTTTAGGTTCTGACATCATTTTCTGTTTTCTCCATATTTTTTTACGTTATGTTTTCTATTTTTAGTTCTTGAAATGGGTATTTCATTCGCACTTCCATAGGTCTTTTATCAACTACGTAGCACTCGATTTTTTTGTTTCTAGCAGCGTAGGTGGCTAAAGCTGAAACTACAGATGGCGGTTCCCCTGAAATGCATACTACATCTGCCCTAGAGACAATTTCTTCCGCTACTTTCATAACATTTGCGATGTTGTATGGGTCTACCTTTGAAATTATGAACCGTGGTATTCGGATGCCTTTAGTTACAAGCGCTTGTTTAAGGGTTTCAAGCCTTTGTTCCACATCGTGATGTACCGTAATGATGTAAAGAGAGGTTGGATTATAGGAGTTAATAAGATTGTAAAGTTGGCTAAGAGTTGGGTCGTAAGCTGTGGCCACTTCGAATGTCATAGAGTTCCATTCGAAAAGAATCTTCCTCACAAAGGAGGCTGTTTCATGAACCTCCTCATCCTGCTGAGAGGGCGAAGCTGGAACACAGTAAAGTACAAGACTAAATTGTGAACCATCCTCTGGTTTAATGATGAGTTTATTGTCCGTTTTTCCACCTCTTAAGATGAAATATTCGAAGCCTATTTTACGCACAACTCCTTTCTCAGTCGTTTCATCCTCGACTCCAAGTTTGCTGATGATGCTTTGTGAGTAGTCACTAATCCTTTTTAACACGAACCCCGTGAAAGAATCAATTTCTCTAGGCATCAATTTAAGAGGTAAATAAATAATATAGGGTTGACCGACTTTTCGCGGCTTCTCGTTTTCTCCGATTCTCCACTTCCTCAAAAGCGATGGAGTCACCATAGTAGATGCTTTCAAAGAAGGAACTAATGCTGCAATTATAGCTGTTGATATTGAAAGAATGATTGCCATAAGCCCCCATTCAGCTGAAGCTTTTTCCCTTACTTCAAGAACACCTAATACTGAAGTTGACGCTATCCGGTAACCTAAGATTCCCATTAAATACCCAAGCCCTCCTCCTACAATTCCAATTATCGCTGCCTCTGCAACGAAAAGTGCTGCAATGTGGGTTGGATTAAGTCCAATTGACGAAAGCGAGATAATCTCGTCTCTTCTTTCCTTAATAGACCCAATCATCGATATGGCTATGTTCACTATCACCAGCGACATTATAAATGGAACCATCCCCATACCTTTTTCCTCCATGTACTCTCCCATTTCCAGCCTGTACATTGAACCCTTGTGAGACACATAAACCGTGTATTCGTAGGTTAATGCGATTATTTGGGCGAGAGCATCACAATTTTCGGTAGTTTTCATTTGAACAATAACTCGTGATGTAGAAACCTCTGGAATCGTTATTGCTCTATCATAGGTCAATATTATTATAACATCGCCACTACATGGGACAAGGGTGGCTGTGAAAGGTTCGATCGCATATGGGACAATTAATGAACCATCAATGTCGTATACCTGGTCTAGCTTGTTTGAGTCAAAAAAGCCTCTGATGATGAACTCTTGGTCGAAAATATAAATTGGATCTCCAACATCCACCCCCAAGTTTTCCTTAATTGAAGATGAGGTCAAGATACCTTTCATGTCCTCGTCTTCAAGATATTTACCTTCGACTATTATGTCATCAAGATTTATTAAAGATGCTTCGGAGCTAGGAACAATGCCGAGAACCCCAAAAATTCCTGCGGTTTTTCCTGAAGTAGACGTTAATTGCCCAAGCGGATTCATAAGAAAAACTGGCTGATTCTCAGCTTTCTTAGAAACCATAGTTATATTGGGTTGAGATTCAAGCCAACGTGCAAAAGAAGGGGGAAGCGCGATGAAAGTAGTCATTCCATCCGTTGATTCGTCTCTAATAAGAACAGCATCTACTGGGTTAACAGACATTATCTGCCTCGAAATCAGCCCGTAACCTGGTGATATAGAGGTTAAGGTTATGAAGCCGAAAACAAGCACCATGATGTTAACAAGGCTTAATGCCGTCCTCAATCTCCTTCTTCTAAGGTTGCGGCTTCCCAAAGAAAATGCGGTGACAAAGGCGCTTTTTATTTGAATTGACCGGTACTCGCTTGTTTTTTCTTTGTGTAGAATACGGGGACCAAATGTTGAGGCTTGACCTACAATTAATGCAAGAACCGCCATTACTATGAAAATTAACTGAGGTAAAAGGTGACAACCAGGATAAACGAAATAAAAAAACGACACAAGAAAAGAGTAAAACGTTATTTCAATTAATAGAATCATTGGAAAAGAGAGTCTTCTTTTTCCAGCAACTATTTGTAGGCTGGTTTTTCTTTCCGAAATGAGGTAAGCAGCGGCAACAGCTAAGAACGAGAAAAGAAACAACAACGAAATAGTCGATTCTAAACCCGTTTTTATCAAATCTTGAAGAAAAATTTTTGATCTGGCAACTGTAAGGTAAGCTTTTCGCGTTTTGGCAAACGACTCTGCGCATTGGCCCTTGTTAACAAGAAACAATGCTTCATTAATGGAAGAGTATGAATTTTGGAGGTCCCGTTTCTCAACCTCAACGAGAAAACCAGCATCTAAACATTCTCCAAGCAGATAAAAAGCTGAATCTATTTGATCCTTTACAAACTCGATGTTTATAATCGTCGACGCTTCTTCCAAGTTGTAATGTAACAGCTCTCCTTGAGATAACTTAAAATAACCCGTTTTTTCGCTTACAATAAAAGTGCGAGTGTACATTTGTGGATTGCCAGAAATCGAAGTTGCTCTTTCGAACTCCGCTAAAATACGAATCTGAACTTCTAGGTTGGCTGGAACAACAACATGTCTTTCATCAAAACCAAGAAATGTAAGGTCACTGTATGTTCCATACCTTGTTATCGATCCTGCCCAATTGTCACTCATGATCATTGTTGATGTTGATGACGCATCTGAAGAAATAGTTGAGAATGAAGGATACGATACGGTTCTTTCGATTACATCAAAAAGTATAGTCGATTGAGCTGGTTTTTTGCTCTCAACGTCCCGAATTTCACCTTCCATATAGATGGAAGCACCTTTCCTCAAAACAAATTGTCTTGTCGATACCGACCCGGATGAAAGAGTTACAAGCCACCTTTCGGGGACGTAATCCATGCCAGGAGTTTGTGTTATGTCGCACGTAACAATGACCAAAAATTCACCAACCAAGTTAACCTCTATATCGAATCCTCCAGCAAAATCTGTTTGGTATGTCCCAACCTTCGATGTTCTTCCTGTTGCAAGAAGCGTTACATTCGCTCCTACTATTGGGCGACCTTCCCCGTCTGTTACAACTCCCATAATTCTGGCACTTGGCTGAACATCGAATGAGTCTTGAGCTTCAACCGGTTGGAATCTAATCATGAACAACACAATAAAGACAATCACAACTACTGTTTTCAACATCCACTTAATGGTTTAATCCCCCTAAACTACATGTTTACGATAAAATTCTCTTTACCTAGATAGTTATATGTTTTTAGAGGTTTTCCGAATTTTTAAGCATATATGCAAGACTGCAATTTTTAGAGATACATGTCCAACAGTTTTCTATTGTCTAAGATGAATATGATGACGGCGCTTACTATAAGTTCCACAACCAAGTACCCTCCGTTGTAGATAGCTGAATAGACCACTGGACTCATGCCTTCAGGTGCATACATACCAAAGAACCACACGCCAGAAACAAAGTGGGCGAGGAACCTACCGAAGATTGCTACGGCAACGCCGACCAACGGAATCTTTCGGAACAGCCCAGCTAAACCTAGCGCTGCGAAGGCTAACGGATAATCAAGTATCGCCTGTACTGGATCTACTATGTATCCGCCTAAAGCCATGTTAACCAGCCCATAGACGGCGCCTGCCTCGGTTCCTGCACGTACTCCCCGTCTTAAGGCAAACCAGATGAGAGGCACCATGCCTGCGATGCTTACTGAACCGCCTTGTGGAAGATGGTAGATCGGTGGTAAAATGTCCTTCAAAATTACGGTTAAAGCAACTACAACTGTTCCTTCAGCTAGTATCTTGACGTTTAACGTAAGCTTACTCACTTTACATCCCTCCGCCAGTATTATCTGGATCAGGTTCAAAGGGTCGACGGTCCGCTCAACCGTCCTCTCAGCCAGGTCGAACCCGGCTCCCCTTGGCTTCGATAAATTAAAACTCCTTATATATAAAAGTTATGGCGCTGTCATGTCAAGTTTCTAACGTTACACTGGTATAGGTGTGCGGGGAATGTGTTTATTCCTCTGTGGAAGCGTGTGTGGTTGAACCATTCCTTGTATTCGTGTATTTTGCCTTTGAGCCATCCTG
>JAGTQS010000057.1 GCA_018397055.1 Candidatus Bathyarchaeota archaeon
ATGTAGTGGTTCGCTGTGTCAACGTCTTTTACTTCCACTATTTCACGAGGCTTACGGCGCGCAAACTTAACGAATCCTCGAACGGCTTTTTCCTTAGAAATGTCGGCAATTATAGAGATTCTGATGCCGGGTGTCCTCGATGCCTGTCCAATCGTTGAACAACCGAAGAATCCAGCGCCAATTACGCCCGCTTTGATTGGTGTGCCGTTTTTTTCAAGTTCGTTAAGTCGGTGCCTCATAACCGTGCTCATCCCAAAATTCACCTTAACAAAACGCTATAATAGCCCAAGGGGTATTTATCGTTAATATTTTTGGGAAAACAAGTGTTCACGTCGATTTTCTATTGACTCGTTGCCTTTGCCCATATTCTGCAGGTCCCTTCACTGCTGACCATGCATGCTCCTACAGGTTTTTGCGGAGAGCATTTTTTCATGAACAACGGGCACTGTATGGGCTTAATTTTTCCAACAATTACGAGGTCACACTTGCATCCCTGCTGCAAATCTGTGCCACATTCAATTTTCACGTTATACTTTACGTGGGCATCAAAATCTGCATAATTCGGAAGCAAAGTGAACTTTGATGAAAGAATCGTGCCTAACCCACGCCAGCTACCATCGATAACTTGGAAGGCTTTTTCCATCACTTTCTGGGCTTTGACGTTGCCCTCTGGCTTAACAACCCGCGAATATTCGTTTTCCAGCCTCGGCTTGTTTTCAGAAAGCTGCTTCAGAATCAGGTAGACACCGAAAAGGACGTCCAGCGGCTCAAACCCAGCTACGACTGTCGGAATTCCGTAGTCTTGAGGAAAAACCTTGTAAGGTTCAAGCCCAATCACGGTGCTAACGTGGCCGGGCGCAATAAAGCCGTTTAGGTTTATGTCCTTCATTTCTGCAAGAATCTTCATTGCAGGGGGGATTAAGCGGTGAGATACGAGAAAACTAAGGTTTTCAGAAGCCGCGTTCAGTATTTCTATGGCTGTCGAGGGCGCGGTGGTCTCAAAGCCTACTGCAAAGAAGACGAATTTCTTACCTTTTTCTTTTTTAGCCATGTCCACGGCGTCTTTTACGCTGTAGACGACTCTTACGTCCGCTCCTTCTGCCTTGGCATCCAGCAACGACATTCGTGAACCTGGAACGCGAAGAACATCTCCGAAACAGGTTGTGACAACGCCTTGTAGGGCTAGTTGGATGGCTTCATCTACCTCAGAGGCGGGTATGATACAAACGGGGCAGCCTGGTCCAGCGATAACCTCAACGTTTGGTGGAAGAAGTTCTCTTAAGCCGTAATGGGTTATTGTCCACTCGTGGGTTCCGCACACGTGGCAGATTTTGACTGTGCCTTTTTTCGGCGACAGTTTACTTATTTTGTCTGCTAGTTGTCGGGCCGTGGCTGCATCTCTGAATTTCGAAGTGACCATGATATTATGTTGCATTCTCCGATATTTATTGTCTGCACTGTTTCCATAAAAAGGAAAACTTCAAATTTCATGTAGGTCGATTGACTGAGACCGCATTTTTCTGAAGCCTGTTTAACGTAGCTAGAGAATTTCATTTTTATCTACGTTTTTCACCTTTTTCCAATAAAAAGTTAAAAAATTGAGCCTTTAGGCAGTAAAATGCAATAAAATTCGTTCTTTTTAGAATTTGTCTTCATTTTTTTCCTAGGCATTCGGGAAAAACGTGATTTTTAGCATCATAAACATTAGTCAAGGTTTATCTGATTACTGCTATTCGGGATAATTTGCAAGGTGTAAAAAATGTCTTTGAAGAAAGAACCATTTAAGAAGAAAGACGAAGAAGAGGAAGACGAGGAAGAAGACTGGGAAGACGAGGAAGAAGACTGGGAAGACGAGGAAGACTGGGAAGACGAGGAAGACTGGGAAGACGAAGACTCAGACGAATGGTAGACAACTCCAAACTCCCCAACTATTTTTGTAAAATCTTAATTACACCGGTTTATTTCTTTCATTTATTAGGTTAAAAACAAACAGCTGTACATGTTCGAATTTGCCGTGTACATTTTCATTCTGCTCTTAGAATTTCATTCCAGAGACGTAAAGTTTCTTCAGCTTCTTTTTGGTCAAGAACCTGAATTGCGTAGCCAGCGTGCACCAGAACGTAGTCTCCCGCCTTTGCCTCAACCAGCATAACATTGACTTTCCGTAAGACGCCGTTGCCAAAATCAACTTCTGCTACGTTGCCATTAGTTTCCAAAACCTTCGCCGGTATTGCGAGACACAATTCAGATCACTTGTATGAGAAACTCAATGGGCAAGATAAAATCGTTATGGTTAGTGTCTTTCATAACCCGCGACTACCGCTTGGCCTAGTGATGTGCCGCCGTCTCCTGGAGGAACGTCTTTGTGAACGAGCAGCCTAAGACTTGAATCTTCCACAATTCTACGAATCTCAGAAGCGATTAACTCGTTGCACGCCACGCCGCCTGAGAACCCTATGTGTTTCACTCCTTTTTTCTGTGCCTGTTCAATCGCCAACATGGCTAAGCCTTCAGCTAAGTATTCATGTGCTGCCCGCGCAAGATTTTTCCTCGCAGTTTTTTCTTTGTTAACAAATATTTCCTTAACTAAATAAGAAGTGTTCAGCGTTTTTCCTTCAAATAGCGGTTTAATATTCAAGGTATTTTTGCCCTTCGCTGCTAGAGACTCAAGTTTCATCGCTGGCTCTCCTTCGTAGGTGCGTTCATAACAGACGCATAGAACAGCTGCAACCGCGTCTAGGACTCTGCCGCAACTGCTTGTCCAATGCATGTTCTTTCCGCTTTTGAGCTGATTGAGGATAATTTCAGCCTCTTTTTCTCCATATGGAAGAACTTCTCGTTGGGTCCACAACCATTTTTCTATATCAATTTCGTGACGTAAAATTCCAGCAGCCATCCGCACAGGATAATAGGTAGCCAAGTCCCCGCCGACTAAAGGTTGCTTCTGAAGATGCGCCAGCCTTTCGAATTTCGGTTCTTGTTCGCAGTAAAGAATTTCGCCTCCCCACGCCTCTCCATCTAAGCCGTATCCGTAGCCGTCGCAGCAGACTCCAACAACCTCTTGGACGTTGTGTTCAGCCATCAAAGCCGCAATGTGCGCGTGGTGATGTTGAACCTGAACCAGCTGCCAGCCGTTTTCTTGAGCAAGTTCACGGGCAAGCATCGTTGTTGTAAACTTTGGATGCAAATCGCAGGCTATGGCCTCAGCCTTACAGTTCGTAAGACGAACGAGATGCAAGACTGACTCCTTCAAAAAGTTCTTTGTTTCAAGGTTTTCCACGTCACCTACGTGCTGGGAGACGAACGCCTTATCGCCCAAAAGAACGCAAGCAGTGTTGTTCAGTTCACCGCCTAACCCAATTGTGCAACTTTTACTTTTGTATCTCAGAACTATCGGTGCAGGAGCGTACCCTCTTGACCTTCTTAGGAAGACTGTGTTTTTACCATGAACTCGCACAACAGAGTCGTCGCAGCGAAACGCAACCTGTCTATCATGGAAAAGAAAATAGTCCACGATTGCGCCGAGCTGCTGTAAAGCCTCTTGGTCGTCCTTAATTATGGGTTGATTAGAAGGGTTGGCGCTGGTCATAACAAAGGCAGGCTCATCCACTCGGTCGAAGAGCATATAGTGAAGCCCAGTGTAAGGTAACATCACACCAACATTATGCAAGCCTGGAGCAACAAGGTTTGAGAGAAAATAGTTTCGCGACTTTTTCAAAAGAACAATCGGCCGCATGTGCGAAGTCAACAATTCTTTCTCTGCGCTGCTTACTTCAGCAAACCTTTCTGTAGCCTCGATGCTTGGTGCCATTATCGCGAAGGGTTTCTGCCTTCTGTGCTTTGCATTTCTAAGTCGAATTAGCGGTTCATCCTTAACTGTTGAGGCTGCAACGTGGAAGCCGCCGTACCCTTTAATTGCAACAATAAAGCCTTCTGAAAGCAGTTTTCCAGCTTCACGAATCGGGTCCTTAACACCTACTGGGTCTCCGTTGTTTGCGGTTAGATAAACTTTGGGTCCGCATTTTCGGCATGCAATTGTTTGCGCGTGAAAACGTCTGTCCGTTGGGTCTGTGTACTCCTTTCTGCATGTCTCGCACATTGGAAAGCTGCGCATGGTCGTCCTTTCACGGTCGTAGGGGAGACCTTCGATAATCGTGTATCTCGGACCACAATCCGTGCAAGTTATAAAAAAATACTCGAACCGCCTGTTCTCTGGGCTGCGAACCTCCTTAAGGCACTCATTGCATATCGCAATGTCCGGCGGAATGACGGAGCCTGAAAGCTCAGCCTCGCTTGAGCTTTGAATAATCAGGAATTTCTCGTGCTGGTTGTCTCCAGTTAGGTTTTCTGTGATAACCTCGTATATTCGTGATTGCGGGGGCTTATTTTTTTGAAGGTTTGCCAGAAAAGAATCGATGTTTTGCTTCAAGCCTTCAACCAGGATTTCTACTCCAGCGTCACCTCTGTTTCGAATATAGCCAGTTAACTGGTTCTTTTGAGCTATGCGGTAGACAAACGGTCTGAACCCCACGCCTTGAACTATGCCTTTAACCCTAATTTTGACACGCACAGCAAAACATCTCTTTCCTATGGAGACGCAGATTAAGATTTAATCTTAGCTTATAAACACAGCAACAGATGTTAATTTTTACTTTTTCTCTCTTACAACCTCAAGGAGTATTTCAGCAATTTCTTCAGCTGCCCTCTGAAGCTCAGGCGACAGCTTCTCGGTGTAGATTGTGTCGCGTGGCTGTATTCCAAGAAGCACTATTTTCGCCTTTATCTCTTCTGCAAGCACCCCAGCCAGTATAGATAATGGAATCATATGAGTTGAGATAGCGGAATTCAACATTTTCTCCAGAGGAAGAAGTTGAGCCTCGCCAGGTTCTGTATGCAGTTCAGCTGCATCGACGATGAGGACATGCGTAGGCCGATAAGCCTCAATTTCTGGTAAAAAATTCTCCGGCGTCGTACCACAATCAAGAACCCTTATCCACTCAGGAACCCTTCTAAACAGCCTCTTAACCACCTCAATTCCAACAGCATCATCTCCACGCATCGGGTTTCCAACCCCTAAAACTACAAGCCGCTTGCAACCTCGAATCCAACGGAACAATTGGTTCTTCAGTGACACCTTTTTGTTCAAACCCACCACGCCAAGAACACGCAACAAAAAATCATACCGTAATGATGCTTTACACATCTTAAGAGTTACGCATCAAAAAACGCTGACTTTCCAATAATAGTAGCTTCACAGAAAAAAAATAAACCATTATCCATTGACTTCACCGTCCCACAAAGCCCAGAAACCACAAAATCCACAGCAAATACAAACAAACAACTAATACAAAAAAGAAAGTTTTCAGCACAATCGCGAAATCCACAGTTCCACATTGTTTTCACAGAGCCTATATAAAGAAAAAAAATTTCTAGGTGCACGGAACAACCACGAAACAGGGCGGATGGTCAAGAAAGCTGATCTGACTATATATACCCCTCCCCCCTCAACAACTTGCACAGAACAAAAAATTTTCCAGAAAATATTATGGCCTTAAAAAATTTAAGCCAATAATCGTAAATATCCAGCTAATAAATGTTTAGTAAAAATAACCTGGTCAAAGCCTATGATTGAAGATGAGTTGACGCCGAGAGAGCGGTGGATGGCTACGCTGAAACGCCAAAAGCCCGACCGTGTCCCCATGGACTATTGGGCCACTCTTGAAGTCACAGAACGGCTTATGCTGGAACTCAGATGTAAGACATTAAAGGAAATATACGAAAAACTGCACATAGACGCAGTTATTTCAGTTTGGCCAAAATACGTAGGACCAAAAATACCAGACGGCTCTAACATCTATGGTTGCCGCTTCAAAGAAGTAAAACATAAAACAGGAACATACAGCGAAATAATCTACAGCCCACTTGCCGAATACAAGACAGTCAGCGAAATCAAAAAGCATTACACGTGGCCAACCGTGGACATGTACGACTACTCCGAAATTCCAGACCAAATCAGAGGCTTCGATGACTACCCAATTAGGGGAGGAGGCTCAGAGCCCTTTCTCATCTACAAAGAACTTCGAGGCATGAAACAGGCCTTTCTAGATCTTTACCTTCACCCCGACATTGTGCACTACTGCCTCGACCAGCTGTTTGAGTTCTGCTACGAGAATACAAAACTGATTTACAAACAAATTCCAGGAAAAATCTTGCTCAGCTACGTCGCGGAAGACTTCGGTGGACAAACAGGCCTCCTGTTCAGCCCTGAGCACATTCGGGAATTTTTGCTTCCTAGAATGAAACGTATGATAGACCTTGCGCACAGCAACAACGTCTACGTCTTCCACCACAGCGACGGCTCGATAAGAAAGATTATTCCCGACATGATTGAGGCAGGCATCGACATTCTTAACCCTATACAGTGGAGATGCAAAGACATGGACAGAGAAACACTAAAACGCGAGTTTGGAGACAAAGTAGTCTTTCACGGAGCAATGGACAACCAGTACACGCTTGCCTTCGGAACCGAGGCAGATGTTCGGCAAGAGGTTAAAGACAACATCAGAATCCTCGGAAAAGGAGGAGGCTTCATTCTGGCGCCCTGCCACAACATCCAACCCGTAACTCCTACACGAAATATTCTCGCCATGTACGATGAAGGATACAAGCAAGGAAAACTTATTTAATCAAGCTTCACAACCTTGCAGCATCTCCGCTCCAGATGACCCATAAAGTCAACGCCTGCTTGGGCTTTCTCTTCCTCCTCTTCAAGGTACTTTTGGAAGCCAACTTCTTTAACCCGCCTATAATTGTCGACAACAAAAGGGTACCATTCCCGTTGATAGGCAGTGTGTTCACAAGATAGATAATCGTCGCAGAGAAGGCAGCTCTCGAGATTTTTACCTGCAGCACACTTCTTGTTTTCGCAAGGAGCTCCGCCACCATTCAGACACAATTGACACTGAGATTGCGAAAACCACTCTAACCCTTTTCTAAACTCGTTGAAATTAAACGATTTAACCACGTTTTCAACCCAGTCAAAGCGAACCGTGTCAACAAGCCTTTTCAATTCACCAGCTGCAAATCTGACCCTTCCGTTTCCGTATGGACACTGTCCACAATAGACGCCACATACAGCATAAGAGAATTTCCTATCCATTCACAACAACCCTTCTATTAATGTCATATTCAACCATAAAAAGAAATACATAACAAAATGAAAATTAAACGAGAAACGTGACAAAAAAGACGGATAAACTAACTTTTCGTTATTTTAATAATGATGTCTCGGATAGTTTCAACGTTGGCGACGATGTTTATCTGATAAGGCTCAGCTATCTCAAAAAGCCTCCTAAAAAGCTGCGCACGCTTTCTAATCTTCCGTTCAGTGTAAATCGTCAAATAGTTATTATAGAATTGCTCAGGCGCATTCATCAAGATGTCAACCGCCTCATCAGGTGAAAGAGACTTCGCTACAACACTCTCTTTCGGATCTCTCTCAAGCAAAAAACACTTGTTAATCCTGATCTCGTTCACAACCTTCTGAGGGCTCAAAATCTCCCTCGGATCAATCATCACCCTCGGATCAGGAGGCAAAAATTTTTCCCTCGGGTCATCAGGCTTCACGTTCTCAAGCTTATGTGTGCGAAAAACAGGTTCCAGCCAAGGAAAGTTTTCAATCGAGTTTGTCCGCATATAAAATTGTCTTTCAGAAGCCTTCCCAATAGCCTTTCCAGCCTCAAACTCAACAAAAATCCAATCGTCCTGATGAAACTCGCCGCTTGGATGGTGAATCGCCGGACCATAAGAATGCGTCGTCTTTCCAGTGTTAGTAGGCGCAATAAGGAGGTAACCCTTACCGTCGATGGCTCCTGAAGCGCCATGAACCGAAAGAATATCATATTGGTCTTCGAAAATGTCAGCCGCAATACCCAACGCCGTGGGCTTCGTTTGCCCATAGTAATCTTGGTTGAATATGATGGCTGTTTTTGTTTCCGTATTATATAGTCCACCAGCGTTAATTTCTGGATTCTGCATTGGCCCGTCATAGTAGTCTTTAAGTCGGATTTTTCCTCCATCATTAATTGTGTACACTTGACCATGAGGAATAACGTTGTGCGAGTAGGACCACCAATTGTCCCGCCAAAAATCGTAAACATGCTCAATGTTCGTGTAAAGCCTAATGTTTAAACCGTCGAAAAACGCGTTGTCCACGTATCGCACAAAAGGCTTGCAGTACTCAACCAGCTCATCCCTTACGTCCTCAGAAATTCTCATCGGATACTTTGGAGAAAAATAGTTAACTCTGCCTGGAAACCTTGTTATACAATAGCTACACATTTTTCAACATTCCTCCAAAAACATCAAGCAAGCGACTTCCTAATTCTTCCAAGGTCAAGAACCATCTTGCTCAGATTTTCCTTGCTAACCCCGTTGAGATAATGAGATACAGTAGACTTGTTAATCATAACGGCCAGTTTCCTGCCGCTAGTGGCTTTTCCAGTAAGCATCTCCTTAATATAAGAGGAAGCAAGCCTACTGAGAATAAGATAGCTGCTGTCAGGCTCCTCGAGGTCAACAAATTTCTCTAGTGCTTCAATACTTTTTAACAGTCTTTTTGTTAACAGAATATTGCTTTCAAGACTTCTGTCAAGAAATTTCGATGCAAACTTGACATCGACCTCCAACATTGGGTAGATTTCACTGAACAGCCTTTCAACAGCCTTCTCACCCATCACATCACTGATTTCCATGAGAGCTGTCCCTAACCCGATGAATTCCGGAGGCAACCCACAAGTGTAGGAAGAAGCAACAAACCTCACCCACCTAGGAGGCTTGTGAAAGGCAGCGTAAGCATAACCCATAATGCTTTTCTTAACATCCTTATCTGGACACAACCGCAATATACTTTCAACATTTCTTAATTCCCTATAGTAAGCAACTTCCTCAACATTCAACAAACGTTCCCGTTGATCAGGAATGTACTCAGAAATTACAGCGATTTTCTCAGCGATCTCAGAAAGCTCAAGCAAGTAATTTTTGGCGAAGATGAAGATCATACGTTCAATGTCTCGAAGTTGATCCTCATCGTACACAATTGGAGAACGGTTCACCGCTTCCCTCATTTTCTCGATCAAAGCTCTTGTATCTTCAGCACCATGATCATATCTCAATCCAGATTGAATCGTAAAAGTGCGGGTGCCTTGATACTCCCTCAGAAAGTTATCTGCGTTTTCAAGAGTCATGTGCCCTCTGAAAGGAAGACAGCCACAACCCAAAATTGGATGCACCTGGACGCCAAAGTTGTCTCCTGTTTTCTTACATCCAGAAATGGCAACCTTACAAGAAAGCGCAGAAGCCACATGCCCATAAAGAAGAGCAGCCTCAGACTTTCCGATAAAAACCCTTGCATGGCCTTCTGGAGATATGTCTTTTGCATAAGTTGAAAGAACCTGCTCAACTGAAAGTTGTTCAGCAAGACCACCGAAAAGCGGAATAATCCTAATAGTCACGTCTTCAGTCTTCATCTTAAGGTGCTTTCCAACAACTCTAAGAATATCCTCGCATCTTATTCTGCAGTTTCTCAGCTCCTCAGTTGAAGTAACCGCTGCCTGAATAACCTCCGTAATCCCCTGTTGCCCATAATTATCGAAGCAGTACTTTATCCCCTCGACAATTGCAGTTATAGTCATTATCTGCCTGAAAGGCTCCTCCTCAAATGAACTAACCATGCGAGGCGTAACAAACACGTCGCTTCCAGGAACAAACTTTGTCCTTTCATGTATTCTCTGAATAATCTGTCCAATTTGGTGGTATGGCGTAAGCTTACCCATATAATCCACTAAATATTCATCACACCCAAACCCTTCCACCTCAAACGAACGGACAGCCTCGTCCACCTCATCCCTTATAGGAACAAACTTTGTAGCGGAATCAGCGTGCTGAGTTGCCATCGCAACAGGAATTTTCTGCAATCGGTCACACCTTTAATTGCTCGTAATAAGCATACGAGGACTATTTTTAAATGTTTCGGAAAAAAATTACGATTTTCGTATAAAAAAAAGCGAAAAA
>JAGTQS010000058.1 GCA_018397055.1 Candidatus Bathyarchaeota archaeon
GAAAGGCCACACATGAGCCTAAAATATAATACACCCGCACAAGTATATTTCAGAGATGTGCCAAATGTCCTGGGATAACACAATGCCCAAAACCAGACTCAAATTTAGTTAAAAGATAAAAGCAAAACTTAATTCTTTAAACACAATAACAGTTTATATTCAATTAGTATTTTGGAGATGTGCTTTGAGCGAATCTTTATTAATAAACGTTCTTATAGGATTATTTACCATTTTGGGAGTCCTAGTTGGTTCCATCCTAGAGTTTTTAAGAGAAAGATGGAAAATCAAAAATGAAATTGTAAAGACTTTCCTATCACCTTTAAGCTATAAACTTGAGACACTAACTTTTAAACTAAAATTTTTTCGTGTAGCTCCTCCTACTGAGGCAAGATGGCGTGCAAACGAAATAATTGAAGAGATTAGCTATATAAGAAAAATATTAGAACCCAACATAAGAAATCTGCCAAGACAACTTTGATGACATAATATTTTCTTTATATGCAATTGAGACTATATGTAAAAGGCTTGTTAAGATATACTTAGCCACACCACAAAAAGAGGCTACCAAAGCTTACGAAGACAGCATACAAATGTTTAAAACGATGAATAATATTCTGGCAAGTATCGCAGCGTACACATATCTCATGGCGATAGGAAAGAAACCCAAAAAATATCAATCTCAAATAGATGAGACAATTCAAAAACTCATATGGGTGTAAAGTCAACTTTCTAACGTTACACTTTTCTGCTGGTAGGCTCATAGTTGTTTGTCGGGTAATGTTATGCGCTTGTCTCCTGACATTAGGGGAGTCTTCAGAAAGCTTCTCAAGAAGGGGTTAACGGTGACCGGCATCGCTTACCTGTTTGATACCACTAGGCAGACTGTGCACAGGTGGCTGAAACGGGGCAAACATGTGGGCAGAGAATCCTTCAAAGACATGCCTAGGGAACCCAGAGCAAGCAAGGTCACGGATAAGGTTGAGTTATTCATTCTTACCTTGAGGAACACGTTTGGGTGGGGGACAGCCCGCATACAACAAGGCTTGTACAAGCTTCCTCCTTTCATCCAGGAGGCAGCGCACTGCGTGCAAGGAGTTAGGTTGTCCAGAGAGACCGTAAACAATGTTCTCTCAAAGCATGGTGTGAACGGTTACCCATGCAAACATAAGCGTTGGAATTTCTTCAGAGCTGAGAAACCTGACGAACTGTGGCAGATTGACTTCAAAGGTCCATTCACAGTGCACGGTAAGAAGTACTGGTTCCTCATATGAATCGACGACTGCAGCAGATTCCTAGTCCTAGCCGAACAGTTTAACCATGAACCGAAAACAAAGGAAGTAACTGCCCTGTTGGAAAGGCAGAAGAGGTTGCCAAAGGCAATACTGTCCGACCATGGTCAACAGTTCAGGGAGAAGTGGAAGAAATGGTGCAGGCAACACGGCATTGAAACACACTTTGCTCATCCGTCCTATCCCCAAGACAAGGGCAAAGTTGAACGTTGTATACAGAACCTGAACAAAGAATTCGTCAACCACCTCAGGAAATTCTCCGGATGGCTGAAAGGCAAACTACACGAATACAGGGAATGGTTCAACCACGAACGATTCCATAGAGGAATAAACACATTCCCCGGCGAATTATGTGAGTGTAACGTTAGAAACTTGACATGACAATGGGGAAAAGCTTAAGTGTTGTTTGTTTTATTGGGTTTTGGGTTTTGGGTTTGAGAAGTGATGTTGTTAAGTGTGGTTTGGAGAGGGCTCCTCACCGTGCGATATTAAAGTGTTTAGGTTTAACGGATGAGGATTTCGGTAAGCCTTTGATAGCGGTTGCAAACAGCTTCAACGAAGTTGTTCCAGGTCACATGCATTTGGACAAGCTTGTTGAGGCTGTTAAAGCTGGGGTTTACGCTGCTGGCGGCGTGCCCTTCGAGTTTAACACGATTGCAGTCTGTGACGGCTTGGCAATGGGCCACGAGGGAATGAACTATTCTTTGCCGTCAAGGGAGCTGATAGCTGACTCCGTCGAGGTTATGGTTCAGGCTCACAGGTTCGACGGACTTGTGCTTTTGACAAACTGCGATAAGATTACGCCTGGAATGATGATGGCGGCAGCCCGACTTGACATTCCATCAATCGTCGTTACAGGTGGACCTATGCTTTCAGGCGTTTACAGAGACAGGAAGGTTGACGTGACAGCTGTCTTCGAAGCCGTAGGCGAAGCTTCAGCAGGCAAAATTACAGAAAAGGATCTTGAGGAAATCGAGGACCGTGCCTTCCCAGGATGCGGCTCATGCAATGGCATGTACACAGCTAACACAATGGCGTGCGTGGCAGAGTCCATCGGGATGTCTCTTCCAAAATGCGCTACAGCCCTAGCTGTTTCATCCGAAAGGGTTAGGATAGCAAAAAAAAGCGGAGAAAGAATAGTGGGTCTGGTTAAGGAGAACCTGACGCCTTCAAAGATTTTGACACGCGAAGCCTTCGAGAACGCAGTAACAGTCGACATGACGTTAGGCGGCTCAACCAACGCGGTGCTGCATCTGAAAGCCATAGCAGCCGAAGCAGGCGTAGACTTGCCTCTTGAAATCTTCGACGAAATAGCGCGAAAGACGCCTCACATGTGCGATATGCGTCCGGGTGGACCACATGACCTTCAGGAACTTGACGCAGCTGGAGGAATCCCAGCCCTAATGAACGTGCTCAGCGGAAAACTGCACTTAGAAGCCATAACGGTCACTGGTAAAACGGTGAAAGAGAACATTAAAAATTCGGTTGTCTACGACAAGGAAGTAATCCGTCCGCTTGACAATCCCATTCACAAACAAGGCGGCATAGGCATAATGTACGGAAACCTAGCTCCAAACGGAGCCGTGATCAAAGTAACAGCTGTCCCACCTAAGATGTTTGTTCACAAAGGCCCAGCGAAAGTTTTCGACTCTGAGGAGGAATCTATGAAGGCGATTCTTGGAAAACAGGTCAAACAAGGAGACGTAGTTGTCATACGATACGAGGGACCAAAAGGCGGGCCTGGAATGAGAGAAATGCTTTCCCCAACATCCGCGATAGCAGGCATGGGCTTAATCGAGTCAGTCGCACTAATAACGGATGGAAGGTTCTCAGGCGCCTCAAGGGGACTTTGCATAGGCCACATTTCACCTGAAGCAGCAGCAGGCGGCCCAATAGCAGCCCTAAAGAACGGAGACATCATACGAATTGACGTCCCAAAAAGAACCCTAGACGTGATGATAGAAGACGAAGAACTGAAAAACCGTTTAGCAAAATGGAAGCCTAAGCCTCCGAAGATTCAGAAAGGCTACCTCCGTAGGTACTGGTCAATCGTTCAATCCGCAGACAAAGGCGGAACATTCAAGACTCCGAACTCAAGATTTTAAACCATGAACGGGAAGAATACAAGTGAATAGGTGAGTCTATTTTGAAGTATGATGTCACATTGGCTTTGGCTGACAGACCAGGACAACTTGTGAAGGCTTTGGAACCAATTGCCAAAAACGGGGGAAACATAATTTCGATAATTCACGAACGCGAGAAACATGTCGAAGGATTTGTCCCAGTCAGCCTTGTAGTCGATTTTCCGTCAAAAGCAAACTTGAAAAAAACGATTGAGGACCTTATAGCAATCGATGTGGTCATAATAAAGTCTGAAGAAATCATTGAAACAACGAGAGTCACATTAATCCTTATAGGAAAAATAGACCTGAAAAGGCTCATTGAAGCCAAGTTTGAAAACACAAGAATCTCAGGGCTTGAGGTGTCCGCTCCGAGCTCAAAAGAAGCGTGCATAAAACTCGATTTGGAAGTGCCCACCGACAGTGTTGAATGGGTTCTCGACCAGCTGAAACTGGTGTCTAAAGAAGAAGATGTGATACTAATATCCTCAATCTAGGAGAGAGTACAAAATGAAAACCATAATTGTTGGCTTCGGCTTCATCGGAAGAGACCTCGTGAGAGTTATTAATGAAAAACGAGACATAATCACAAAATATGACCAAAACTTTAAACTAGTCGGAGTCTCGAACAGCAAAGGATACATCTACAACGAAGAAGGCCTAGAGTTAGAAAAGCTATTGAAAATAAAAGCCCTTTCTGAATATGGAAGAAACTACAAGGCTAACGGCACTTCGCTTGAACTTATCCAAAAAAGCAACGCAGACCTTATGGTTGAAGCAACTCCCACCCGCATACAAGACGGCGAACCCGGCTTATCAAACATAAAAAAAGCCCTAAACATAGGTATCCACGTGGTTACGTCGAACAAGGGGCCGCTCGTAGTGGCTTTTCAGGAGCTTTCTGCCCTTGCTAAAAAGAACAACTGCGAGTTTCTCTTTGAAGCCACGGTTGCTGGAGCAGTGCCAATTTTTTCTCTTGTCCGCGAGTGCCTTCAAGGCGACAAGGTTAAACGGATTTCAGGTATTCTTAATGGGACAACGAACTACATTCTTTCGAAGATGTATTTTGAGGAAACAAGCTTCGAACTTGCACTAAAAGAGGCTCAGGAGAGAAAAATTAGCGAAAAAGACCCATCCTACGACGTAGACGGCGTCGACGCAGCCTGCAAAGTTGTCATTCTCGCCAACGCCTTAATGAACCGCAACGCAAAATTCGAAGACGTTGAACGACTAGGAATCCGAGGCATAACACAAAACGCCGTAAGCCTGGCAAAAAAGTCGAACTTAGCCATAAAACTTGTTGGAACAGTTGACAAAAAACTTGAGGTGGCGCCGAAACTTGTGCCAATTAACCACCCGCTTTGCGTTCACGGCACGCTTAACGCAGTTCACATCGAAACAGACCTAGCAAACGAAATTACGATGATAGGCTACGGAGCTGGAAAAGAAACGGTCTCAGCGGTTTTCAACGATGTGCTTACAGTTCTCAAAAAGGCAAAGACAACGGCGCAAAGTAACTAACAGGCAGCCACCGTACTGAGTTTCTGAGTTTCAGGTTCCAGTGGCGCCATCAACCTTTCAACAGCTTCAAAAGTAGCTTCAACCTCTATTGGAGTAGGAAATCTTTTTAGCACAATTTCTGGGTCCTTAAGCCCGTGGCCTGTAAGTATGCAGACAACCTCTTCCTCTTTGTCTACTAATCCCATCTTGACAAGTTTAATGAGTCCCGCGACTGAAGCGGCGCTCGCAGGTTCAACGAATAACCCCTCAAGCTGAGCAAGCATCCTCTGAGCTTCAAGAATTTCACCATCAGAAACAGTTTCCACAAGCCCTTTAGATTCCTTAAGGGCGTTTACGGCCTTTTTCCAGTTAACAGGCGACCCAATTCGAATAGCAGTTGCAACAGTTTCAGGCTTCTCAACAAACTTAACCTCACTCAAGCCACGTTTAATAGAATTTACTATGGGCGCAGCTCCTTCAGCTTGTATTCCAACCATCTGCGGAAGCCTTTCAATTAAGCCCAATTCGTAGAGCTCTTTGAAGCCCTTCCAGATTGCACTTATGTTCCCAGCGTTTCCAACCGGCACAACCAATTTGTCCGGAACCTTGCCAAGCTGGTCTCGAATCTCAAACGCAGCTGTTTTCTGTCCCTCAAGACGAAACGGGTTCACTGAATTCAGCAGATAAACTGGACGTTTAAGACATATTTCCTGAACAATCTTTAACGCCTCATCGAAGTTTCCCTTAATCTGAACAACCTTAGCTCCGTGAACAATGGCTTGAGTCAATTTTCCGAAAGCAACCTTCCCCGAAGGAACAAGCACCATACACTCAAGCCCAGCTCTCGCTGCGTAAGCGGCCAAAGAAGCAGAAGTGTTGCCCGTAGAGGCGCAGGTGACCTTCTTCATCCTCAGCTCCAAAGCCTTTGAAACGCCGACTGTCATTCCCCGATCTTTAAATGAGCCAGTTGGATTCTCCCCCTCGTTCTTGGCATACACTTTTTTGATTCCAATTTTTTCAGCAAGATTAATGCACCTGTTGAGGCTTGTGCCACCCTCGCCAAGCGAAACTATTAGATTCAGGTTCTCAACGGGCAAAAGTTCAGAGTATTTCCAAACTGATAGACTACGATTTCTCCACACTTGATTAAGGTCAGAAGGAATTTTTGAAGGGTCATACTTTACAGTCAGCAGTCCACCGCACTTATGGCAGGTATAGATGACCATGTTCGGATTATATTCTATTCCGCAGTCAATACACTTGAGATAGTAAGAGTCAGCGTCCATAGAGATTTGCTCCGTAAACAGACCTTACGTAAACACCTCGTAAATAAGGAGACAAAACTTAAAATGTTATTGCCTTATTCAAAAATTTACTAATGAAACAAGTTTTATGCGTCATAGGCTTGTAAATTTTTTACGTCTCAAAGTGAAGTCAAATAAAACCTGGTATACGAAAGAGATTAGTATGTTTTTTGTTTAGACTATCTAGAGTAAGTCTTTAGGTAAAAAATAATAAAGTGATGCATGATATCTTAAAACATGCCTTTGACGCCCTTCCACATCGGTCCAGGGTTATTCATTCCTTTGCTGCTTTTTAACATCATAGATTTACCAACGTTCTTAATAGCCAGCGTCGTCTTGGACATTGAACCCTTCATCGTTCTGTCACTGAATCTCAATTATCCGATTCACGGCTTCTTCCACACCTTTTTAAGAGGCTCAATCGTGGCCTTACTCCTAGCTTTCTTTATGGTTAAGGCGCGGAAAATGTTTTCACCTTTTATGTCAATTTTTAAGCTTTATCAAAAATGGTTAAACAAAACCATATTTTCTGCATCTTTTTCTGGCATATATCTTCACCTTTTTTTAGATGCCCAGATGCATAGAGACATGCAACCATTCTTTCCATTGGCAACAAATCAGTTTCTTAACGAGAGTCCGCTTGCAGGGTTGATGCCGGAAATTTTCTGCGTGTGGTGCTTCATTGGAGCTGTGCTGTTTTATTTTATCAGACTTTTTGTAGCTGTTAGGAAGCCAAAAACCCCATAGGTGAAGTTCGAAAAAGTCTTCGGTTTAAAAGTGCTAAACTCAGAATTTTCGAAGGCTGAAGTCTGAGAAATATATGTATAAGGCTGCAATGAAAAATAATATGAGGAACAATATTGAGCGCCCTTCGTTGCGTCAACTGTGGAAACACTGCTGAACCATATCCGCCCAAAAGCAGATGCCCAAAATGCGGTGGACTATATGAATATAAAGTTAACCTTGACAATCTAAAATCCACGGAATTTAGTGGAAATTTCACCTTCTGGCGCTATCGAAATCTTCTTCCAGAAACAAAAAACGTGGCAACAATGCATGAAGGCGGAACCCCCCTCTATAAGGCTAAACGCCTTGCCAATCAAATGAATTTAGCTGAACTGTACCTGAAGGACGAGACTCGTAATCCTACGAACTCTTTCAGAGACCGTGGTGCAGCGCTAGTTGTTTCAAATGTTCTTGACCTCGGATATGCAACGGTCACGTGTGGAAGCAACGGAAACATGGGCGCTTCGCTAGCTGCCTATTGCGCTAAATACGGAATCAGTTGCCACCTCATAATTCCGAGAATTGTTGACATGGGTAAACTCGCCCAGATCTTAGTTTACGACGCTGCGATTGAAGAACACGGAGAAACAGTTGACGAGTCCATTACGCGCGCTGAAAAACTAGCTCAAGAAACAGGTTGGTACCAAGCCACTCCAGAGTTGAACCCTCTTGTAATAGAAGCCCAAAAAACAATCGCCTTCGAAATAGCTGAACAGTACGGAGTTCCAAACTGGCTCATAGTTTCCATGGGAAGCGGCGGAACCCTTTATTCAGTCTGGAAAGGATTCGTGGAGCTCGAAAAGATTGGGAAAATTAACAGTTTACCTCGGATTGTAGGCGTCCAAGCTGAAGGATGTTCGCCTATTGTTAATGAATTTCATGGTGTTAAAAAAGAAAACATAAAGCCCATGACGCACGCGATCGGAATCTTGTTTGCAGAGCCTGTTCACAAAAACTTAGCTATTAGAGCCCTAAAAGAATCGAGAGGTCTCGCGGTTTCAATTTCTGACCAAGAAATTTTCATAGCTGAACAACAGGTTGCTAAGCTCGAAGGATTATTCGCTGAACCAGCAAGTTCAGGTGCAATCGCAGCATTAAAAAGGCTAAGAGCTAAGGGAGACATTGGAAAAGACGAGTCTGTTGTCTGCCTAATCACCGGAAGCGGATTAAAAGCAACGGACGTCCTTCAAGCACTTTCTAAGAAACGTAAGTCAGCAATCGTAGGCGCCGAGTTCAGCACAAAAGAAAAACTGTTGCGTGGCCTAGAAGCGCGGGAAGGGTACGGTTACGAGCTATGGAAAGCACTTGGTAAAACAATGACAAGGCCAGCAGTGTATCAACACCTAAACGAGATGTGCAGTAAGGGACTCTTATCTTCCCACATGAAGAAGGGGAAAAAATATTTTACGATTACTGAAAGAGGAAAAAGGATTCTTAAGGCAATTGACGAAGTCAAGATTCTACTTTAATGATAAGGAAACGGATCTAGCGTTTTATTTTATAAAGGGTTTTTGGATTTTGGTATAGTAGGTCCACAGCTAGTTCTTCAGCAAGCTCGTTAGTTAAGTATCCGTCTTCCACCATTTCTGCTAGCACCTTTGCCACTTGCAGTCTCACCATACATGATTTTGCGTAGCTCCACTCAACAACATAGGCGTCGCTGAAAAACGCGTTTGACTTGTTTTTAGGAAGCATTTGAAGCCTTTCAAGCAGAAACTGCTTTATGTAAGCTGGGTAAAATGAGTACCACCAGTATCCCGAAACGTGAACGTTTGGATAGTTTTTCGAGACAACTGCAAGTTGATGCGACAATAATGGAGTTGACGTGATGACATCGAACTTTAAATCATTGAATTCATCAAAAAGCGGGCACAACGATGAAACCGTGTAGCTTTCGAAACCAGTAATAGCATAGTCGGGTGGAGCAGCTCCAGCGACAGGCCTTTTCGCACCTAACATCACCTGAAAAACGAAACCAAATTCTGTGGACATTTTTAAGGCCAAACGAAAAGCGTACGAGGTAAGCGTCTGTCCATCCTTTGAAGATAATTTGCCACTTGTTAAAAGATTTTTTAATGCTCTATCAGCCTCATTTTCAGTTGGGTTTGTAAATGCTGCCTCTGGTTGAAAACTTACGGTTGCTGCAACACAACTTGAGAACCTTCTAAAAAGAAACGCTAGAGAATTCTCAAAATCATTGATTGTCTTCACAGAAGAATTAGTTGTTTTTTCAAGGTTTTCCAAACTAGTTTTGTTAATGTTACTGATTAGCGGGTCAAGCCTAAGCGCTCCTAAAAAGAATTCGGGGTCATACTTAACTTCCGCGTCCTCCTGCCTAAGGGTTAAAAAGGTCTTTTCAACCTTCGCTTTTTTATTTAAAATCAACTTGTACCTATCAATAGTCTTTGAACCTTCATAAATTGCATTTAGAAGGTCGTTCAGATTTGATTTGTCAATTCCGTCATATCCGAAGTTGTATAATTCTTTCAGCATCTTGGTGAAATACCAGTATGTTGAGGTGTTTTTGATCAAAGGCAAGTATGGTAAAATGTTCTCAGATGCTTCCTCAACTGGCAGTTCAGGAGAAACAAGTTCAAGAGGCATACCAGATGACCTAAGTTCAGTTACTAAATAGTGGTAGAACAGAATGTCTCTTGGGCTTTTTGCGTGAGGATGAGAAGCCTCTATATGAGAATGAATGTCAATCATCGGAACAGTATCAACGAACTCCTTCAATTTCAAGAAATTTTTATTAACCATTTTCTATGCGCCTTTTCCTAGTCTAATCCTTATTTGTTAACACAATAATTAATTATATCCTTAGTTTTTCTTATAGAAATTGTTTTGGATCTTTTTCCCGAACTCTATTATCCCAAGACATATGGCACACTCTTAAATTTAGAGTGTGAGAGTGTGCTTGTATGAAGAAGCCTAGAGACATTGGGAAGCTGAAACGTTGGTGCATGAGAAGAAGAGGAGAGGGGG
>JAGTQS010000059.1 GCA_018397055.1 Candidatus Bathyarchaeota archaeon
AGTAGATCAACGATGCGCGAAAAAACATTAACAGCTCCTTAGAGCCTGACAAGAACACTTTCTACAACCAAAACACTAAAAACCAGACAAATCAGAAAACACCTTCGGAACTACTGTTAAGTGGCAATATTCAAAAATAGCACATGACAATTTAAATTGTATAAAAGGCTAAAGGAAAACAACTATTAGAGGAAGCCCAGTTGGCTGCGGCGAACGTCTTAATATTGTGCGAGAAGCCTAGCACCGCTGAACGAGTGGCGAAGGCTTTAGATGAAAATGGGAAGCCTAAAAAAAATGAAACAAGCCGGGTTCCACATTACGAGGCTTACCGTGTGGGTAAAAGGTTAACCGTTGTCGCAGCGTTGGGGCATCTTTACACCGTTGCTCCGAAGGTTAGTGACCGCAACGTCTATCCAGTTTTCGAGTTTGAATGGGTTCCAAGGTATGTAGCTGAAAGAGATGCCAAGGGCACGCGAACGTGGATTGAGGTTATTTCAACTCTTTCCAAAGACGCTAACGAGTTCATTCTCGCAACCGACTACGACATCGAGGGAGCAACATTAGGCTACACCATCCTCAAATACGCTTGTGGAGAAAAGGAAAAAGAGGCAAAAAGAATGAAGTTCTCAACACTTACCACAGACGAACTGAAAAAATCCTATGCTGAGCTCATTGAACACATCGAGTTCCCAATTGTTGAAGCCGGAGTCTGCCGCCACTTCCTTGATGCAATTTATGGCATCAACCTTTCTCGAGCTATGACTGTCGCTGCGAAAAAGTGGAGCGGCAAACACCTCACTTTAAGCACAGGCAGAGTGCAAGGGCCAACACTTAAGTTCCTTGTAGATAGAGAAAAAACGATTAACACCTTTGTCCCTGTTCCTTTCTGGGCGATAAAAGCCACGGTTGAAATTAACGGGCAAAAATTCGACGCGGAGTACGAGAAAGACAAAATAGAAAACCGGAACGAGGCCGAAGCCGTTGTAAATGCCTGCAGGGGAAAAAAGGGAACAATTTCCGAGATGATAGTCAAAAGTTTCCGTCAGAATCCACCTGTGCCCTTCGACCTAGGTGCCCTGCAGGCTGAAGCTTACAGCCTTTTCAAATACACGCCTAAACGAACCTCTGACATTGCTGAAAGGTTGTACCTCGAAGCATTGATATCTTATCCACGGACCTCAAGCCAAAAAATTCCGCCCTCAATTAACAGCCGAGCTATCCTCGAGTCGCTAAGCCATGAGCCAAAATACAAAAGTTTAGCAGAACAGCTCTTAAGTGGACAAAGCCTTGTTCCAAACGAGGGAAAAAGGGACGACCCAGCTCATCCCTCAATTTATCCGACAGGCAACCTGCCAGGCAAAGCGCTTGGTGAGTCTGAAAGGAAACTTTGGGACCTGATTGTGAGAAGGTTCATGGCTGTTTTCGGCAAGCCTGCCTTGAAACAAAGTGCAAAGGCAACAATATCGATCGACGGTCACAGGTTCTTTTTATATGGAAAGCAAGTTTTAGACGAAGGCTGGATGGTTTTCTACAAACCCTATATTCAGTCAGAGGAGGTTTTGCTTCCACCTTTAGAGAGGGGGCAGGAAATCACGTTTAAAGAGGTTTCTGTTGAGGACAAGTTCACTAAGCCTCCACCTAGATACAACCCAAGCAGTCTGCTTAAAAAGATGGAGGACGAGGGAATCGGAACAAAGGCGACAAGAGCAGGGATCATCGACACGCTTTACAGCCGAGGGTACGTAACCGGAGAAAGAGCAACTGTTTCAGAACTGGGGCTAGACGTAGTTGATATTCTGGAAAGACACTGTCCCGAGGTTATCTCAATTGGCTTCACGAAAGAGCTTGAAACCAACATGGAGGAAATCCAGAAAGGCACGAAAAAAGCTGAAGAAGTCCTTGAAAAAGCCAAGTTAAGGTTAGAGCCGGTTTTAACTGAGATGAAGAAACACCAAGAAACACTGGGCCAAGAGCTTTCAGAGGCTGCGAGGAATGCCCAAATGCAGCAACGGGTCATAGGTAGCTGCCTGCAGTGCGGAACTGGGAAGCTCATTATTCTTTACTCTAGACAAACAGGTAAACGTTTTTTGGGCTGCTCAAACTTCTTTAAGGGAAAATGCAAGACTTCATTTCCTCTTCCCCAGACTGGCACAGTTAAGCCAGCTGGAAAGAACTGCGATGTCTGTGGCTGGCCTATGGTTCAGTTTCAAGCAAAGGGCAAACGGACCTGGATTTTCTGCGTTCGACCTGAGTGTCCTTCAAGGGAGGTTAGGAAATAGGTGCAATGCGAAATTTGTTCTAGGAAGTCTGAAAGCAGGTTCTGCGAATTTCACGAGGCAGCATACAAAAACCTGGTTAAGAACTTCGAATCTTGGAGGAAATCCATGAATGTTACTTGGGCCGACTACCTGATGCAGATAAAAAACAACGAGTTCAGCGGAATCTGGGTTAAAGAAGTCGCTCAGCATCTTCTAGCTTCAAGCTACGAACATGAGCCTATGAACCGGGAAACTGAGGTGCACAAGGTTTAAATTGTTTACGTATTTTATATATCGCATCAAAATAACGGACTAAGTTTAAAGAGTGGAAGGCAGCCTTGTCGAAGAACTCAGATCGTAAATTCTCGTCTTGGAACTATTTTCTTCAAAAAGTCGTCTCAAAGCTGGCAACTTATCGTCCATCTCAGCTTTTTATCGCCATAACAATTATGGCGACAGCGATTTTCTTGTTAGGAGGCGGCGTATACGACGTTCTTATGAACCCGGTGGCTGCGATTCCCTTAGGTTCAGGAAGGTTTCTCGCTTTTATTCCTTACCAAATTCACGACCAGCTGCTGGTAGGCAGCATAGCGGTTATGATTCTTTATGCTTTAGGGGCAACGGGGTTTCTGCTTATTTACCGAAGCACTAGGCATGTTCATAACCTTCGTCAAGTTTCCTTTCTCATAGGAATCGGTGTCGCCCTTGTACTTATAGCTTACATAGCAATAGAGATTGAGCTATACTGGATTCTGCATTATACTTCATAGACCCAAAAATGATTGTTTGCCAGAAAACCGCCGAAAACTAATTCTTGGTTAAAACCTATATTAATTGAGTCTTCAGTATCTTTCGGATAGCCATCTAACAGTGTTTAGGAGTGTTGGGCTGTGAGGACGATTGAATGGAAGGACGGCGTTGTTTACACAATTGACCAGACAGTTCTGCCGAAAAAGGAAGTTTGGATTGAGCTTAAAACGTGCGAACAAGTTGCCCAGGCTCTTAAAGAAATGAAGATAAGAGGTGCACCTCTAATTGGCGTAGCAGCAGCATTCGGCTTAGCACTATCCGCATATCACTCTAAAGTTCTGAAACGAGAGGATTTTATGCATGAACTTGAAACAGCGGCGGAAACGATGAGGAACACACGTCCAACTGCTGTTAACTTGTTTTGGGCTGTTGACAGAATATTGAAAAAAACAAGAGAAACGAGAGGTGGAGTTGAAAGTCTGAAAGAAGCTGTTGTCGCAGAGGCTCTTAGGATGGCTGATGAAGACGTAGAAGTGAACCGTAGAATCGGAAAGCACGGCTCAAAGATAATTAATGACGGCGATGTTATCTTAACTCACTGCAACGCTGGCAGCTTAGCCACGGTTGAATATGGAACTGCCTTGGCTGTTGTTAGAGCCGCCTGGGAGGAAGGAAAACGCATCAAAGTTTTTGCAGATGAGACGAGACCATTTCTTCAAGGCGCAAGGCTCACAGTTTTCGAGCTCATGCGAGACAATATTCCTGTAACCTTAATCACTGACAACATGGCTGGATACGTTATGTCCAAAGGACTGGTTAATAAAGTGATTGTCGGAGCAGACCGGATTGTCCGCGACGCGGTGATAAACAAGATTGGCACCTACTCTGTGGCGGTTTTGGCGCACGAAAATAACATTCCGTTTTATGTGGCCGCTCCTACTTCGACGTTTAATTTTATTCAGTCAGCTAGAGACGTGGTAATCGAAGAGCGAAACCCCGAGGAAGTGACACGGATTGGGACTGAAACAATTGCCCCTGAAGGCGTAAAGGTGATGAATCCGGCATTTGACATTACGCCGATGAGGTACGTGACAGCCATAATAAGCGAAGAAGGAATCATAACTGGTAGAGAACTTAAAAAAAGGTTAAAAGGCTGAGGGCTACAGACCAAAATGGGAATGCTGGTTGGAAACAATGACGGTTGAAAGTGGCAATAACAAAAAACGTAAAGAAAAAGAGGAAAAAAAAGTTGTTCTTAAAGGAATCCTTAAAGACAAGGTTGTTCTTGTTCCTTCATCTGAGGACATTGAAGGTCTTACGTCACGTGGATATGGAACACCTGAAAACAACAATCTTGCCTTAAGACATTATGAAGCGTTGTACTTAGTGGATAAGGGGATAATGGAGGTTATAGATGAAGAAACAGGTACACAAATTGGTTTTCAGCAGTTGTTAACTAAGGCAAGAATTGTTGACAAAGACGCTTGGGTCCGTTACCTTATTTACCACGACCTTAGAAGCAGAGGCTACGTTGTTAGAGAAGGGTTTGGCTTAGGAATCGATTTTAGAGTTTATAAAAGAGGAGAATACAGCAAGTCCACAGCTGAATACCTTGTGCTTGGAATTAAAGAGGGACAACCTGTCACTGTTATGGACCTTGCTGGGATACTGTCCCGTGCGCAAAGTTTGAAAAAAACACTAATTCTTTCAGTTCTGAACAGAAGAGGCGAAATCGTCTATTATTCGCTCTCGCAGTTGTCATTCAAAAAAGAGGCTTAAAAGAAAGGTTTTCATGGAAATATTTTAAACGATTTAGGGCAGCTTTTGATTTAAGGAAAGAGCTTTTAAAAACGATGCTACAAAATAAGAGAGGATAAATGACTGATAATTTTTCCTAGGAATAGGTGTTGTGTTTGGCTTCTGAATTTCGCCGAACAGTTCGTGGAATGAGAGACCTCGTGGACGGAGAAGCTGAAAACCTAAGGTTCATTGAACAGAGGGCAAGGAAAATTTCGAAGCTCTATGGGTACAATGAAGTTATTACGCCTCTCATTGAGCACTACGAGCTTCTGGCTGCAAAACTAGGTGAGGAAAACAGAAAACGGATGTTCGTCTTCAAAGACCTTGGCGGAAGAAAGGTTGCGCTTAGACCTGAGTTCACAGCTTCCGTCGCTAGGCTCGTAGCCACAAAAATGCAGAGCGCCCCTCGACCTTTAAGGCTGTTTTCTGTAGGCAGCCTGTACCGCTACGATGAGCCCCAGTTTGGAAGATACCGTGAATTCTGGCAGGCAAACTATGAGCTCTTTGGCTCTAACAGACCTGAAGCCGACGTTGAGATTCTGGCTTTAACAAACAGCTTGCTAAAAGAGGTTGGCTTGAAGAATTATTTTTTCAAAATTGGCCACGTAGGGATCTTGCGAAGCGTACTAAGCTACAATGGGATTGCTGAAGAACAACAAAACAGCATCATGCAGCTTTTGGATAAAAAGCAATTTGACGTGGCTCTCGAAACAGCGAAGAATGCTGGTAGTTCAAAAAGCAGCTTGAACACTTTAGAGACGCTTTTAAATATAAAGGGAAGGCAGCCAGACATCGTTATTTCCGAAATTTATGAGGCTGTAAAGAGCTATTCAAAAGCTCTAGATGCTGCAGAAAACTTAGGTGAAATTATTAGCATGCTTAAAGCAGGCTGCGTAGATGTGGATCTGTCAGTTGAAGCTGGTTTTGCTCGAGGCTTAGAATATTACACAGGTATGGTTTTCGAAGTTTTCGTTGTAGACATGGACATTGCTGTTGGGGGAGGAGGACGTTACGACAAGCTGATTGGACTGTTTGGCGGTGGGCAAGTGCCTGCAGTAGGCGTTGCTTTAGGCGTAGACCGTCTTTCACTCGCGCTGCAGAAACAAGGACAGAAGTCTCAAAGGTCTGAAGAAAATCGTGTGCTGATAATAGCAATTGAAAATTCACTTCTCGGGCAAGCATTAAAGATTTCTAATATGTTAAGAGAAAGGGGCGTCGTAGTTGAGCTTGAAACTATGGGGCGCTCCGTTTCCAAGGCACTTTCAGATGCAGACCGACGTGGAATAACGCACGCCGTTATGATTGGATCAAAAGAAATCAAAGACAACATGGTGGCCCTGCGGTTTATGAAAGAAAGAACCCAAGAGATCGTTCCAATTGAGCGTCTATTTGAGAAAATTGGGCAATAAGGCGGAAAAGATGAAGCTCCGAACAGCGGCTTGTCTTCTGCTTCTTATGTCGTTGTTTTTTCCTTGGAAGATCATTTGGGGCACAAACATAACTGGGACGTCAACTTCGTGGTTCTATATTTTTGAGTTTCCTTTCATGGCTGAATATATAACGAGTTTTGGTTCATTAGGAACTTACACGAGCTGGGAGACCTATAACTATGTTCCGAAGTACTTGGGAACACTGCTTGTCCTATTAGGAGTAATCCTGTGTCTATGGGGAACATTCAAATGGAGACGAGACTATTTTGTCGAGTGGGGAGGCGCCTCCAGCTTGGTTGGAATGGTACTTTTCGCTGGCTCTGGATACGAGGAGGTTTACATTCCTTACATGCTGTACCAGACTTACCAAAGCCTTCCCCTTGGCATGTTTATACCTGTTGCTTTTTGGCTTATGATTCTTATGAGTCCCAGAGAGACAGTTCGTTACCTTTCAAGGGAGCAATCCAAAAGGTTGAGTTTCTTTTGCGGAGAATGCGGAAAAGAAGTTTCGGTTGAGTTCGAGTTCTGCCCTTTTTGTGGTAAAGCAATTCAAAAGATCAACTGTAAAAACTGCGGTAGAAAAATTCCCACGCAATGTACATTCTGCCCTTATTGTGGTGATACGGTTCAACTAGATTTTGAAAAGCCACTAATCCTCTAGTTTTTTGAAAAAAGGCTACTTCTTTAGTCTCACCAGCTCTAATTATTGTTCTATATTTTTTAAACATACGGATGGTTCGTAGGAGTTAAGTATTTTTCAACTGTGTAAACTAACTCATAAGCTATGTAATATGAAACCGTCGGGGTTGGTGTGTGACAACCAAACCAGAATCAGCAAAAACCTACTTGCAAGCCTCGAAACACGTATATGACAGATTCGACGAATTGTTAGTCCAAACCATTGACGAAGTGTTGAAAGCATCTTTAGGTGACAAAAGCGCCAAAATGATTTATGAGTATCTCGAGAAAAAATCGTGTTCAATAAATGAAATTCCAAATAACCTTACGGGTTTCTCCACAGAGCTAAGAGCAATCTTAGCAAATGATAACGCGCCAACTAGGTTTTCCCTTGAAGTAACCCCTCAAGGAAGGTCTACAATTATTGAAAGAACCATCGCAAGAATCCTTTGCCAAAAATTAGGGTTGGATTTCAAAGAGAAGGGACCAGTTAATTTTCCAAACTTAATTTCTGAACTTAGACGCGTATATAACGAGTCCGAAAGAAGCATTTTAATGGTAGCATGCCAGGACAGGAGGCCCTAACAAAGTGAAAAACGTTCAAGCGAATACTGAGGTACGTTCATTTTCAGAGACAACTAATGGAAAATTCTCCAGCCGAGAATTAAGACTGCTCTATAAGAAAATCAGCGACATTTTTGAAAATGTAAGTGATTACGTGTTTTTCCTTGATTTAACAGGTAAGATAGTTGACATTAATAAGGCAGCCTTGAAGCTAACTAGGGGATTAAAAGAGGACTTGATTGGAAAACAGTTCGTCGAATGCATCGCAGTTGATTCAGAAGTTAAGACCAAAGCTTACGACATGCTTAGAAAAATGCTTTTTGGCGAAAGACTGAACCTTAAAACTCGTTTTAGGAACAAAAGCAACCAAAACGTCGTGATTGAGACTTCCGCCTCATATTTTAGGCAAAACGAAAAGGCCGTGGGGATATTAGTTATCGCTAGAGACGTAACTGAACAAAAGATGGCGGAAGAAGAAATAAGGTACGAAGCTGAAAAGTACAGAAGCCTTGTTGAAAACGCACAAGACGTTATTGCAACGTTCGACCTAAAAGGCAATTTAACATCGGCAAACAAAGCTATTGAAAATTATGGGTTCCAAATAAGCAACATCATTGGTAAAAACATGTTCCAGTTTGTTTCCACGAAATACTGGCCTAAAGTTATGGCGGATGTTGCAAAAATAGCTAGCGGCAAGATAGTCAAGTCGGAGTTGGAGGTAATAACCCCTATTGGGAAAAGGGTGGCTGAATATCAAAGTAACCCTATCATGAACGGAAACAAAGTTGTTGGCATTCAAACAGTTCTAAGAGACATTACTGAAAGAAAAAGAATTGAGGAAAAACTGGCTGAAAACGAGGAATGTTATAAAGTTCTTTTTGAGAAATCCCCGATTGGAATTTGCATGATAACCGTTAATGGCAAAATCATCAATGTGAACAAGAAAATGGAAGTCATAACGAGCTACAGCAGCGCAGAATTACTGAAAATGTCATTCTTCGACCTTTGCAAAGACCCTGCTGTTGCTATGAAAACACTAGAAGCCATTGACGGTCAAGATGTTGTTAGTGAATTGCAAATACAAGTGAAATGTAAAGATGGAAAGTTGATCCAGATTATCCTCACCGCATCTAAGATTCAGCTACGCAACAACAGCTTCATACAAATAAGAATTCAGGACATGTCTGAACTGGTCATGACGGAGGAAAGGCTTAGATCTTCTGAAAAGAAATACAAGGCATTGTTTGAGGAGGCAATGGACGCCATATTCGTTGCGGACGCTGAAACTGGAATAATATTGGACTGCAACCGAGCAGCTTGCCAGCTGGTTGGAAGAGAAAAATCTGAATTAATCGGTAAACACCAAAGCATTTTGCATCCACCTCAATCAATAGAAGATAAATTTAGCAGAACCTTTCAGCTGCACCGAACAGAAAAGGAAGGCCAAATACTGGAAGACAGGGTAGTAACAAAGGACGGGGAGATCAAAGAAGTTTCGATCAAAGCTAACGTCTTAGAGTTGGAAAAAAGGAAAGTGGTTATGGGAATATTTAGAGACATTACGGAACAAAAGAGAATTGAGGAGGAACTAGTTCAGGAAAGAGATTTCCTGCAAGCCCTTATGGATAACATTCCAGACACAATATACTTCAAAGACAAAGATTCTAAATTTACGAAGGTAAACCGGGCTCAAGCAACGGTCTTAGGAGTTAGCGACCCAAAAGAAGCCATTGGAAAAACCGACTTTGACTTTTTTACGCCTGAACACGCAAGAGACGCTTTTGAAGACGAGCAAAGGATCATCAAGACAGGTCAACCGTTGATCGGCAAAATTGAGAAGATTAGGAGAGCAGACGGTCAGTTCCGCTGGGTTTCAGCAACGAAGACGCCGATCAGAGACAAGAATGGTAAAATCATTGGCTTGGTCGGAATTTCCCGAGACATAACGGAACAAAAACAGATTGAGGAAAAAATGGAATATCAGAAAAACCTTTTCGACGCCTTGATGGACAGCATGCCGGATTCCATATACTTCAAGGACACGCAGTCTCGGTTCATCAGAGTCAGTAAAGTTAGCTGCGCGGGTATAGGAGTTAAAAATCCGGATGAGGCTGTTGGAATGACTGATTTCGATTGGGCGCCTAAGGAGCTGGCGGAGCAGTATTACGCCGATGATCAAAGGGTTATGAAAACAGGTGTGCCAATCGTCGGTCAGGAAGAGGTCAGCTTAAGCAAAGTTGGGAAAAAATGGTATTCGGCGACTAAGGTGCCCATCCGAGATAAGGAAGGCAACGTGATTGGTCTTGTGGGCATCTCGAGAGACATTACAAAGCTCAAGGAAACTGAGGAGGAGCTTAGGCATTACTCTCTGCATTTGGAGGAGATTGTTGAGGAGAAAACTCGTAGGCT
>JAGTQS010000060.1 GCA_018397055.1 Candidatus Bathyarchaeota archaeon
AACCAAAACACTAAAAACCAGACAAATCAGAAAACACCTCCGGAACTACTGATCTAGCCTTTATCCTTTACAGTGTGCTTTTACAGAGGTTCATTGCATTCTAAAGTGTTTCATAAAGATATGCTTATTTATTGAATAATGGCACCATTTGCAGTCAGATTTGATGGCGCAGTAATGTGGTTAAACGTGATGAACGTCGTTATTGACTCCTTCAGGCGGTTTTACGTCAAAGGACGCCCACTTGTCATTTACGAGAAGTCCGTTGTTCAGAAGAATGAGTGTACGTTTTTTCTAGTTCGAGAGGGTGTTGAGAAAAAACTAGTCATTCTTTCACACGGTTCAGGGCTGCATCCCATAAGCAGCTTCGAGGTTGCGGAGCGCGGTAAATTTAGGGTCGGAGACGAGGCTTACGTGTTCGCAGTTTGTCCTTGTAGTCATGCAAACATTTCGGCGTTAAGGAAGATTCTTCATTTTCTATGCCCACAGAGGGCGGGTTTGAAGGCGGCGGTTGGGATGGGAGACCGAATAGGGTTGGTTACTCCTGGTCACATTAGGGCTGTTAAGGCAGGTATTTTTCCAGTTTTTGCTCAGCAGTCCGTCAGGGAGTTAAGCCGCACGGTAAGGACCTTTGATGATGTTTTGGACGACGTAACTTGGGCTGTTTTTCAGGAGGGTTATCGTGACGAGTTTGGCGCTGACGCTGACCATTTGAAGTCAATTGAGGACGTGGACAAAGCGGTTAGTGCTGGTTATACGATGTTTACGGTTGACCCGTCAGAGCACGTTGAAAACAATGCCGATTGTTATAGTCTGAATGAGATTACGGAAAAGTTTAAGGCTTTACCTTGGAGCGATCTTGGACGCAATGCTGAAAGTTTCCAAGACCTTTACGTTGGAAAAAAGATCAATGTTGAAAATGATGTTTTCGTAATCGACCAGGAATCGCTGTTCAGGATGGCTGTTAAGTATTCGGCGGCAATAGCCTTTACCACTAAGGTTTTTCGCCATGTCAAGATGACCCTTGGTCACGGAGATTTTGATTTTGAGATGTCTGTTGACGAAACTGATGTTCCCACCTCTCCTTTGGAGCATGTCTTTATTGCGCTTGAGTTGAGAAGGCTTGGTGTTAAGGTAACAAGCCTAGCGCTGAGGTTTATTGGAATCTTTGAAAAGGCCATAGACTATATGGGAGATTTAAAAGAGTTCGAGGCTTCCCTCCAGAGACATGTTTCCATCGCGAGGTCTCTTGGACCCTACAAGATCAGCGTTCACTCGGGCAGCGACAAGTTCTCCATCTTCCCAACCTTAGGAAGGTTTGCTTCAAACTTGATTCACCTGAAAACCGCTGGAACAAGCTATTTGGAATCTTTAAGGATCGTTGCGAGGCATGATCCTACGCTGTTTCGTGAACTTGTGTCGTTTGCGCTTCAAAGATTCGCAGAGGACAGAAAAGCCTACCATGTTACAACGGATCTTTCGCATATACCTGGTCCGAACAAGGTTTTAGACTGCGACTTGGAAAAGACCTATCTAGATGAGCGCAACGGGCGGCAGCTACTTCACATCACCTACGGCTCAGTTCTCACAATAAAAAAAGCCAGTGGCGAATGGGTTTACCGCGATCGGATTCTTAGGTGCTTGATGGAACATGAGGATGAACTTTACGAAACCGTTGCTAAGCATCTAAGACGTCACGTCGAAGCTATTTGGTCATGAAAATTTCGGTAAATACTTCAATCAGGTGCGTATTTCCAACTTTTCTACATTCCTTTCATATTATTTTTTATGTGAGAGTAGAAAGCATACAAAACAGAATAGCAAAAGAAGAAAGAGAACAAATTTTGGTCTAAAGTACTTGAATTAAAGACTAAGATAGTTAAAATTTGCTGGTGTTTTCACTGAGTTTCTTAATAAGTAGAACTTGCGGACCGTTTGTCCACTCTACTATATGACCAGCATCATCAACGTAAGTCCCTGATGTTGTGAACACTCCTAGCCCCAACTCTGCATAACCAAGACGCTCATATAAGGCACGGGCACGGGGATTATCGATGTCAACTTCAATCACGGCCCTTTCGAATTTGCGCTGACGGGCAAGTTGCTCAGCATATTTGATGAGAGCTGTACCAATTCCACGCCCTCGGCGGTCTAGACGCACCTCAATATTTTCAAAGCTGGGGTAACCTGCGAATTTCGCTGCTATCGGCATGCGATCAACGATCCTCGGTATTTCAAGCGAACCATCCCAACGAATAAGCAGACGCCCAACTGGTGCCTTATCCTCCCACGCCACTAGAAAGGTTGCTTTTCCTTCCTTCTGCAAATGTAGATAGTTTTCATACTCTCGTTTTGTTCCACTTATCTGCTGCACTAACAAAGGCACTTCTCCTTCTGCAGCTGGCAAAATCACGATTTTAACACTCATTAAACTTTACTCTCTGCATCATAATAGTTAGAATTAATACAACGAGACAACATTTAAAATATTTCTTAAGTCTTCGGATAAGTTATTCATCAAAGCAGATTGCCTAATACTACACCTATATACAAGATTCGGACTTGTGCTTGAATTTGTGGGTTAAAAATTAATGTGCATATGCATAATAGTTTGACCATAATAAGAAGTTCGGAGGAGTTTCATTGCAGTATCGGGAGCTAGGGAAAACAGGTTTCAAAGTTTCAATTATAGGTCTCGGCTGCGGGTTTCTAGGCGATTCCTCAAAAACTAAGCAGCCATTGGAAATTGTGAAGAAAGCGCTGGAATATGGTGTTAACTATTTTGACACTGCTCGTGCTTACACTGAAAGTGAGACCAAACTTGTTGAAGGTTTAGGTGCTAACCGAAGAAGAGTTTTCATTTCCTCAAAAACTCTTGCGAAGAAAAAAGACAAGGCAGCAAAGCACATTCACGAATCCCTCAACAGTTTAAAGACGAACTATATAGACAATTACTTTCTCCACGGCTTGGAAGACAGAAGAGACCTCGACCAGCGACTAGGAAGCGGAGGCGCACTTGAGGCGCTCGTAGAAGCCAGAGACCAAGGCTTAATCAGGCACATCGGATGCACCAGCCACCAAAGCAGACTGCTGATTTTGGCTCTTGAAAAATTCGATTTTGAAATCATTTTAGTACCCATGAACATCGTTGAACGCGAACCCTTGAATGCCCTTATTCCGCTTTGCCGTGACAGGGGGGTTGGAGTTACAATAATGAAGCCAGTTGCTTGGGGAGCTTTGCCGGCGAGACTAGCGTTGAAATGGCTTCTCAACCAACCAATTGATACAGTTGTTCCGGGCGCAACGACGTTAGAGCAGCTGATAAAAGACTGCCTCACCGCAGAACACGAAGATCTTACTTTATTAGATGATGAACAAAAAGAAATCGACGAATTAACACGTAACATCAACCCTGAGTCTTTCTGGTGGCACAATTCTAAACAATAATTTAATGTCTAAATAGCTACTTATCAGAAGCTTTTAACATTTCGATGGTTTAAAATCCATAATCTTGATTTTTTGGTTCTTTATTTGATGGCAGAATTTCGATTTTTTCGCAAATTTTGAATTCAAGAATTTTCTCTCTAAGAAATTGTGATAATTCATTAATGTTGTCCTTATGGATGCGGCTCCACCTTTCTGTTTTAACTCTTTTAGCATCTAATGGCTGGATAGTCACACTGAGATTGTTCTCAGCTGCCACAATAATTTCAACCAGAAAGCTTGCTGTTTCATATCCTTTAACAGACATATCTACGATAATTGAAAACGCTGGTCGGCCATTTATCTCCTTAATGCATGGTGAACTTATGCTCATAAATTTATAGAGCATCTTAACCTCAGTTGACAGGTTTTCAAGGTACCTCTCAAACTTTCTGATTTCGCTTTCCTCAATTCTGATAGGGACCTTCAAACACGCAGTTTGATCATGGAGCTCTATGATGTCTTTTAATTGATGCCTCATTCTGCCGCTTGGAACAACTACCTTCATTGACTGTATTGCTGGATAGAGGCAACCAAGCAACGAAGTTAGTACCGCTGTAGAAAAAGTAACGGCGAACGGTGCACCCCCAATGATGTTTTTTGAGACCAAATCGGGAAGAGCCATATTCGTGGTTTGAACAGCCAAGAACCCGAAAACGTAACTGAAAACGCCTCCTATTACGCCGAAGATTAAACCTTCAGTAATGAAGATAAGGCCGATTCTAAGCGGGCTTGCTCCTATGACATGTATTGTTCGAATTTCAGATTTTCTTTCAAAAACTGTCCCCATTATGTTTACAAATAACATTAGAACCGCAATAACTATTGGAATAATTGGTGTTTCTCCAAAAACAAACGTAGAAGGAGTAGTAGACTCCACACTGTAGACCGTTTGCTGCGTTATAACTTGCATTGAAAAGGTCTTAATATACGAGTATTCATCGGTTTCCCCGAAGTCCAACCCGAAACTCTGAACTTCTTCTATAATCTGATTTAGGTCTTGAGTATGTTGATCTCTAAGGACGATTGAAACTTTGAGTATTGAAATAAAATTGTAATCGAAATCTTTAATGTCGCCGATGATAAATGAGTCCTCATCAATCTTTCCAGTTTCTAGGTCGTATACATCAAATAGAAACGGAGATCCATCGATGTCTTGAAGATTTCGAGCAGCTGCTTCTTCGTCTACGAATGATTTAACTAGAAACGTTCTTCCATCAATCAAAACCTCAGATCCTGCTTGTAGACTATATTTGTTGGCAATTATTGAACCAATAATAACCATGTTTCTGTCAGCTTGCGAAAACCACTCAGTACTGAGCACTTTAGAAATGTTTTGATAGTAACCCAAAAAAGACGTGTTTACCACGATTAAGTTAAACTGGTTAAACCTGTCGATAGTCAGCCCGTCTGCCCTTGCGAAACTAACTTGCTTTATACCATAGACACTCATCGATTCGACAGATTCATGCTCTGACAACCACTTAACTTCGTACCACTGTATTGGCATATAGTATTTCACTGGCTTCTCCTCTGAGAAAAATGGTCTTTGATAACCGACTTTATAAATGACAAACCCGCTGTCAACTATGGGTGTAGTGTTCTGATTCACCACCATGAACATCTGTTTTCTTACTGTAATCGTCAATAGACACATAGCTGAAGTTGAAACTATGACAATTGTTGTTAAGGCAAGAGCTGTTTTTAGTTTTCTCCGTTTCAGATTTCGTATACTCACTTCAAAAATCTCCCAAACAAAAGTTCTTATTTGACCTAAACAGCAAACCACAATCAAGAGCATAATTGGTAGCAATTGGAAAAAGAACTGAAAAATTATGGACTGTGTAAAACTTTGCACAAATGCTGAAGGATTGAAAACAAAAAGCCTCACATATGGATTAGTTAAAATGAATAAACATAAAATGGCAACCAAGAAAACAAGGAACAAAATCAATGAGTTCTCGGCAATTAACTTAGAAAGGCTTAACGCAAAAAACAGAAAAACAATCAGTAGGCTTGGAACCCAAACAAGGCCGCTAGTGTATATTCTAACAGTTTCCATATAAAGGTCCCTATAGGAATTCATTGCTAATTGGATATATCTTTGAAAGGCATCAACATCGTTACTTTCAAGCCCTTCCATCGCGAGCTCGAATAGCCTTTCTATGCGACCAAGTTTGTTTCTAAAATCAACTACATCGAACCCGTACGAGACTAAGTAATCAAACATATTGTCCAATTGTCCTATTTGACTACGCGAAAAAGCTTCAACATAATAAGGTGTGAGATCAATGAACGTTCGATTTTCCGTGTCAACCGAAATCGAAACTCTGAACGCCAACGGCTGAACATTATAGATCACATACTTAACATCTAAATCTATTTGGATTAGGCTAGGAGAAACAATAAAAACACGGTTACCCCAGAGGTACCTAGTGAAATTACGTTTCAGGACATCAATCTTTAAGTGAGGATCTAATCCACTTGCTTCGAGAACTGGATCACGAACTTCAACAATTGTCGCTTGAGTCAAGTAAAAGTCTAATCTAAAGACAAGCGTCGATTCAACCCTCTCCCGCCGAAGGTTGACATCGTTGAAAGAATATTCTGTACGGTTTAAGAGAAAGGGCCTAAAGTCTTTTATGACCCATTTGTCTCTATTGACAAAAAATTCCTCATCCCCTATTGTCTGTAGAAGAGCCCAAACACCAGAAATAGAGACATTTGCCGCCGAGAGCTTGACGTCATATGTCTTTAGAGGCACAAGACTGGACACTTTTCCATCTTCATCAGAGATTCCAGATAACGTGTAGAATTCTTGCTCACTAATTCTCATGCAAAAACTAATCTCTAATCCTTCGATGGGGTTCTTTGTAATGTAGTCAAAAAAGTTGAGGTGAACCTCAACCCTTGTTAATGATTCAGGTGAGAAATGAAGAGAAATAAAAACATAAACGATCAGAATTACTAAGGTAGAAACGACTGAACTTGCGACCACAATTTTTCTTTTCATGATTCTGTTCCTACATGCGCCATATTGCTTAGGATGTGACGTACTTCAGTCCGCTACAAAGCAGAACCCGCAGAGCACCATACATGATAAACACGTAAATGGTATAATAAGAATTTTGATATTCTGGCGTCAACATGCGTGAACAAAAGTTATTAAAATTGAAAGGGTTCTATTTGTATCGGCGTGTACGGATTGATGACTTCTGTTAAAGCTGTTGTCTTCGATCTTGATGGTACTTTGATTAATTCCGCTATTCCTTTCAAAGAGATGAAAAGAAAAATTATTTCTTATTTACAATCTAAAGGCGTTACATTTGAGCTTCTAAACGAGGAGATGTTAACCGTTGAAATCCTGAAACTCGCTGTGGAAGACCTTAAGCGAAAGGGCTTCTCTGAAAAACAAATAGCTGGTGCTCTTGCTCAGGCGTCAAAAATAATGAATGAGGTTGAACTTCAATCCATTAATAATGCGACCCTTGTTGATGGGGTGCCTGAAACGTTAAAGGCCTTGAAAAATAGAGGATTAAAGCTTGGGCTTCTCACCCGAAGCTGTCACGAGTACGTAAAGGTGATGCTTACAAGGTTCAATTTAGCCAAATACTTTGATGCCGTCGCAGCGAGAGATGACGTTGATCAACCTAAACCCAGCCCCGAACATGCTTTTTATCTGTTAAAGCTCTTAGGTGTTGACGCAAGAGAGACGCTTTTTGTTGGAGACCACTGGTCGGACGCTGAGTGCGCCAGACAAGCTGGATTAAAATTCGTTTTTGTTGGTAGCTGGCAAGGAAACAGAAAGGTTTGCGAACTTTGTTACAAATCTGTGAATAAAGTTAGTGACATTGTCAAAATTGTTGATGGGATATAATAGTCTCAGGAAAACATATTTTGGTTCCTTAGTATTTTTCCACGAATCTTGTATGGTTTCAATCTTATAAACAGAAGCCAGCATATTATTTTAGAAGTCTTAAGGCTTTGGTGAACTCTTTGAGCGAGAACATAGAAATAGAAGATGTCAGGAAGCAGCTTGAAAAAGTTACGTTAGAAATCTTCAGCTTATGCGAGACACGGCTTCAGCTATCAAAAAAGATTGGCGAATTAAAGGCGGATGCGGGAATGCCGATTGAAAACACGCATGTTGAGCAGAGCCTAAAAAACAAGGTCTTAGAAAAATGCAGAAAACAGGGTTTGGACGAAAAATTTTGCCTGAATCTTTTGCATCTTCTCCTCGAAGAGTCTAAGCGGGTTCAGAGAGACATCGTTAAGTCTCACCGTTAAAGCCATTTAGAACATATTCGGAGGTCATCGGTTTGAAGGTAACCATTATTGGCGGAGCGGGAAGGATGGGAAGGTGGTTTATAAACTATTTCCTAAAAGGTGGGCACGACATCACAATCTCTGACAAGAGAAGCGAAGAGGCTAAGGCGATTTCTCAATCTGTGAACGTTAGACTTGCACGAAACAACATTGAAGCCGTAAAAGACGCTGAGATTATAATCGTGTCAACCCCGATTAATGTTACGCCAAAAGTTTTAAGAGAAATATCGGAGAAAATTCCGAAGTCAGCTACTGTCATGGAAATATCGTCTCTTAAGTCTCAGGTCATGTTTGAACTAAGAAAGATCGCGAAGAGCGGGATAAAGACGCTTTCAATTCATCCACTTTTTGGTCCTGGAACCACAGAGGCCTTTGAGGAAAGAGTTGCACTTGTCCCAGTTTTAAATGCGGACTATGAACTTAGGTTAGCGAAGACAATTTTTCCCAAAACACAGTTAGTCGTCGTCGATGTTGAAGAACACGACAGAGCAATGGCGCTAACTCTTTCGCTTCCGCATTTCATGAATATAGTCTTCGCTTCAGTCGTAGGACAAGAAGATATAAACGCCCTGAAAAAACTGGGAGGTCCGACTTTTACGATACAGCTTGCTCTAAGCGAAGGAGTGATGAGCGAAAATCCGTTGCTGTACTCATCAATACAAATAGACAACAAATTTACAACTCAGATGCTTGAAAGGTTCATTTCCAACGCAAATACCCTTAAACAGCATATTACAGAAAAAAAGTCGGAAGGATTTCTACAATTCTTCAGCAATACTAGAACTTTGCTTCTGAAAGACAACGAATTTGATGCGGCATACGAAAAAATGTATAAAATTCTTGAAGTTTTGAAAGAAAAATGAAAACAAAAATAAATCGTGTGAAATTAACTAGTTAGTTTTATTAAAGTATTTGTGTTCCTAACTCCTGAGAGTTTTCTTATCTCATCAATTTTTCTATTCAAATCTTCAATAGTAAATGCTTGGATCAGAGCTGCTACGTCGTAGTCTCCTGAAACCTCAAAAACTCTAGTAGCTATCTTATTAATGTTCTTCATGACATCTCTTGTTCCTGTTGGACCTGTCTCGATGAGAACTATGCCTTCGAACTCTGTTGTTGCCTCAATGGTGAAGGCCTTAATAATTCCGTCTTTAATAAGCTGCTTAACACGTCTTCTAACGGCTCCCTCCGTTAGGTTAACTGATTCAGCAATCTTTACATACTTTGTCCGAGCGTCTTTTTTCAAGATTTTGAGGATTTCAAGATCAATGTCGTCCATATGTACATATTTGGAGTTTTGAAAATATATGTTTTTGCGAAAATCGTAAAATTACCATTATTTGTTGCTGCCAAAAATTAAGACTAATATTGAATTGCCTTTCTTTTTTGGGTGTAAAGCCTCTTAATGAGGTTGGCCAACATTCTACTGTCCATTTCTGTTGCGATTATATTTTTTGCCATGAAGCGCATTCCTTCTTTTATTTTTGTAATCTTTATTTTCTCTTTAAAGCCTAGCGAACAGGGGGTTCGAAGATAATACAAATTTTTTCGTGGCGTTCAATTGTAGGTTAGCTTTTTAGGGCTACCCTCAGCCTCTTTGTGCTGTGCAAAATAACACGACGGAGGTGAAAGGTAACCCTGAATAAA
>JAGTQS010000061.1 GCA_018397055.1 Candidatus Bathyarchaeota archaeon
GTTGAGAGAAATTCTGCATAACCTTCGGCATAGGGAAATGACCTGTTGTCAGCTGGCAAAGGTTCTTGACAAAAATCTTTCGTCAATCGCGTACCACCTCAACGCTTTGGAGCAGGCTGGTTTAGTTAGGCAAAGTCGAACAGTTGTTAAGGGCAACCTAATAGAGAAATTTTACCAATCCACAGCTAAAGACTTCATCATTTCCTACACGCTAAGCGAAGGGCTGGTTCCAGGATCCGAAGACATCGCTAAATGGTCAAGAGAGGTTTGCCGAGGCGCAGTTAAAAGCCTGGAAGCGTTCGGCTACGTCGTGCCAAAGGAAAAAGAAGAGAAAATACTGAGTCTAATAGAGAAGTACGCCAGCTTGGAACACATGGTTTTTGAAGGATTAATCTCTGAGCAAAAAATGCCTATTCCAGCTGAAGGTCCATCAATAAGGCTTCTTTTGGACGTGTTGATGAGCATCCATTTACATGAAAGAGCTGATTTTCAAAAACTCTTAGACGAACTTTCCCTTGAGCTAAAGCCCAAAAATGTCCAATGATTGGGAGGAAATAATTTTTGTCATTGTTTAAAGAACTTTTCAGATACATTCTAAGAAACGTTCACTGGTTTGTCATAAGCACGATTGTCACGGTTTTCACAACTTACATTAATGTTTATATCCCAACACTGTCAGGTCAGGCTGTCAGAGAGATACTTGCGATTAGAAATTACGGGATGCTACAGTGGCTCGTAATCCAAATCATGGTTCTAACAGGCGCTTCGGGCCTTCTTTCCATAATTCGTTCTGCCTCCTACGGCTATTTTACCCAGAAAGTGGTTTTTGATGTCCGAAACGACGTTTTCAAATCCATCCAGAGGCAGTCATTCGGGTTTTTTGACAAGATGAAAACCGGCCAACTTATGTCTAGGGCGACAACTGACGTTGAGAGGATAAGAGGGTTTCTTGGGTTTCAGCTGCGAATGCTTATTGACTCTCTTTTCTTGCTTGGAGGAGTAATAACCTCGATGATTGTCATTAACCGAGACCTTTCTATTTTAGCTTTCATAATTGTCCCAGCCCTCTTGTTTGTGAACGTCTTGTATGGGAAAAAAATCAGGCCTATTATGCAAACTGCAAGAGAGCATTACGGCACATTAACTTCTGTTTTGTGGGAAAACATTACAGGAATAAGGGTGGTCCGATCATTCGCTAGAGAGCAATATGAGGAACAAAAGTTTAGCAAGCCGAACACAAACTACTTCAAAAAAATGAAGGAGGCCGTGAAAACTCAAACTGTTTTCCAGCCGTTGCAGTCATTCATTTTCGGTTTAGCCACAGTTTCGATATTTTGGGCTGGTGGGAATCAGATAATTCAAGATCGGTTCACTATAGACCAGCTTTTCGTTTTCAGCGCCTACCTTTCCATGTTAATGAGGCCGGTTGGAATGTTGGGGATGATTTTGTCGGGCTACCAAACGATGGCGGCTGCTGCTGAAAGGGTCTTTGAAATAATCAATGCAGTTCCAGAAATTCGGGACAAGCCTAACGCGATTACGTTGCCACCGATTAAGGGGCACGTTGTTTTTGAAAATGTTTCGTTCGGCTACGACAAGGACAAGCTGATATTGAACAACATAAATATTGAGGCTAAACCTGGTGAAACAGTTGCGCTTTTGGGACCAACGGGATCGGGTAAAAGCACTATCATCAGGTTGCTTCCTAGATTTTACGATGTGACTTCTGGAAGAATCCTTGTCGATGGATATGACATTAGGGACGTTAAAGTTGAAAGTCTCAGAAAGCAAATAGGCATTGTTTCGCAGGAAACTTTCTTGTTTAACATGACTGTGAAGGAAAACATTGCTTATGGTGTTCCGAACGCAACGATGGGGGACATTCAAAGAGTCGCGAAGATAGCTAAGGCTCATGATTTTATCACAGCGTTTCCGAAGGGATACGACACGGTCATAGGTGAACGAGGCTTAACTCTGTCCGGTGGGCAGCAGCAAAGAGTTGCGATAGCTAGAGCCTTGCTTACGGATCCGCGAATTTTGATCTTGGATGACTCAACATCCAGTGTTGATGTAGACACGGAGTACGAGATTCAGCAGGCGTTAAGTGCGCTTTTGAAGAATCGAACGACGTTTGTTATTACGCAGCGGCTTTCAACCATCCGAAACGCGGATAAAATAATTGTTCTTGACGACGGGAAAATCGTTGAAGAGGGAAACCATGAAACCTTGATGGCTAAAAAAGGCGCGTACTACAGGATTTATGAAACTTTGTATGAGGCTCAAAAAGAGGTTCTTAGGCCACAAAGTGAACAGTTAAATTCTCGAAATCGGAGAAAGGAGGAGTTCTAAATGGGGTTTCATCACTGGCATGGGTTTGAATTTGAACGAACCGAAAGGAAAACTTCAAGTCGAGTCTTGATTTCAAGGCTTCTTAAGTATTTTTTGCCCTTTAAGAAGCATTTGTTTATTGTTGCCCTGGCAATTGTTGTTACTTCCATAACTGGCGTTATTGGGCCGTACTTGTTAGGCATGGAGATAATTGGTCGCTACATTTTGACATCCGATTATTCTGGACTTCAGTTTATAGTTCTTGCTTACATTACGATTCTGATTGTTAACTGGATTTCAGACGCGGTTCGAACCTACAACATTGGCACAATCGGCGAAAACATGCTTTATAAACTGCGTTCAGACCTGTTTGCCCACCTTCAAAAGCTATCCTTCAGTTTCTTTGACAAAGCAGTTAGCGGAGACATAATTTCAGTAGTCACAAATGATACGGACAGCATCGGGCAAGCCTTCACGTCTGGAATAGTTATGGTTCTCAGCGACATCATAAGCATGAGTTTAACGATCGTCGTAATGTTCATGATAAACCTAGAGTTAACCCTAGTATCCCTCATCGTTGTCCCGCTGCTGATTGCAACAGCGCTTGCTTTCAATTCGAGGTTCCGCGCAACCTTCAGGGCAACTAGACAAACAATTTCAGGCGTAACATCGAAGCTTCAAGAAGGAATTTCGGGCATTAGGGAAATCAAATCTTTCACTAGGGAAACTGACACCATAAGGGACTTTACGAGAGTTAATCAGCAGGAATTTCAGGCTAACTTTCAGGCGAACATTGTGTGGGGAACCTTCTTTCCGACGATACAGTTTATTCAAGCATTGGGAACAGGCATAGTCATCCTTTACGGCGGAATGTTGGCTTTCAATGGTTCTCTTGGCACGATGGCTAACGCTATTGGAGTGCTAATGACCTTTACGTTGTACGTTAGCAGGTTTTTCGGCCCCATATTTGACTTAACAAACTTCTATAACGTTGTCGAAGGGGCACTGGCAGCTGCTGAACGAATATTTGACTTAATTGACAAACAGCCAGAAATAAAAGACGCCGAGGATGCATTGGAGCTCCAATCCATCAAGGGTGAGATAGTGTTCAGCGACGTAACTTTCGGCTACATTCCAGAACATCCCGTTCTTCATAACGTCAGCTTCCGCATAAAGCCTAAAGAAACATTAGCACTTGTCGGACCCACAGGCGCGGGAAAAAGCACAATAATCAAGCTGATCAGTAGATTCTACGAGCCTCAGTCTGGAACAATAACAATAGACGGCAAAGACATTAAGCAAATTTCGCAGAAGTCTCTTCGCAGCCAGATGGGGATCGTCCTGCAAGAATCTTTCCTTTTCACTGGCACAATAATGGAAAACATTAGGTATGGAAACTTGGCGGCAACGGACGAAGAAGTGATTAACGCTGCAAAAACTGTTGGTGCCCACGAGTTTATCTCAAAGTTACCTAATGAGTATAACACGGAAATAGGTGAGAGAGGCGCTGGGCTTTCAGTTGGACAAAAACAGCTTATCTCGTTTGCCCGTGCGCTTCTTAGAAATCCAGCAATCCTGATTTTGGACGAGGCAACCTCAAGCATCGATCCTTACACGGACCTTCTCATAAGGAAGGCAATGAAGATCCTGTTAAAGAACCGGACGTCCATCATTATTGCTCATAGACTTTCTACGGTTAGGAACGCTGACCGAATCTTTGTTATTGATAACGGAAGAATCGTTGAAGAGGGAACCCACAGGCAGCTGATGAGAAAGAAGGGGTTGTACCGACACTTATATGACATGCAGTTCAGAGAACCAGAAACAGAGAAACCGGTAGAAACACAAACGATGCCTAGAATGTTTCCCCATGGATTTCCATAAAATTTTACGCTATGTGTTAAGCGAGTTGCAGAGTTCCTTTAGAAGACGCAGCCAGTTTAGGTAAGAGTTAATTGAGGCTCTAAGAGCAGTTGTGTCGCTGGCGTCAAAGAAAAGCGTGATATTCTTTCCTTCTTGGACAATCTTAACCCTAGAACGGGTCGTAACTGAAGCCTTCGTTTCTGGTTCAAGAGCCGCCTTAATTGCTTCGGAGGCTTTTTCTGAACGTAAAGTCAACTTTAATGTTGCCGAAGCCTTTTTTGACAATTCAGCCATACGACCCGATTAAATGTAAGCAAGGATTTTTACGTTATTTTTTTGCAGTTGTTTAATTGCTTGTTATAGATTGACAGTTTCGCGCTTCTATTTCTACTCGGTTCGAGTTGACCGTTCAGCAGTGTCTCCTATCTTAGTAACTGGAGAGTAGGCTCCACCAGAAAACCTAAATCCGCATTTTTTGCAAATCCAGATGCCTACGCTTTCTCGACGAACAGAGTTTGAGCTACATTGTGGGCAAAAGTGTCTCCTAGTTTTTTTAATAAGGACTTCGCTGTACCTTTTTTTGGCTTTAACTCCGTATCTTACGCCGAGTCCGCCAATAGGGCCCTTTTCCTTCCTTCTTTGCTGGGACATCAGCTTTTCACCACTATTTCTCTTAATTCTTCTGTTTTTTCCTTCGCTATGTGTGCAGCCTCAATTATTTGTTGGGGAGACAATGTTCCAGACCCACCTTTCTGTATTGCGCAGATTCTTCCATCCTTACTGAAAGCTATTGTTAGACGTGCGTCCATGACTTCTTCTTCGTCAAGCCAAGGGTCAACAACCAGTATACCGTTTATCGACGCGAAGGTGACAGATATCGGGACGTCTCTTAAGGGCAATGGCGAGAAGCCGGGTTTCTTCTCAACTTCCCCGTCCTTAATTTCGTATTTGAAGATTTTTGTATTCATCAGAGCCGCAATCGAAGCCAGGGTTGAGGCGTCTATAAGGTTGCCGTCGTGATTCAATACATAAACATCCACGAAAATTACGAAAACCTTCTTTCCTGGGATAATGCATAGTTTTTCAAGTTCAATAGCTTTAGACTCTCGGATGCCTCTGTCGACGACTCTTGCAAGCTCCATAGATTCTTCGCCTGGAGGTCCAGCTTCAAACTCAGGTGAAGCTAAAGGAACAAACTCTGCGTTAGTCGTCAAAACACCTTCGTTAGGTCTGTCTGAAAAAGGTTCACCTATGTCTATTTTTACTCCAACCATAACTTCGGTTTTACCTAGGCGAACTCGAGCTGAACCTTCGGCTTTTCCAATGATACCTGACTCTATCTGAATTGGGCGATAGTCTTTTGGTCCTCTTCCATCCAGCCTCTTTCCATCCGCAATCAGCTGCGCAATTTGTTGCCGCCTTATACGGGAAACCATAATAGACGTCATTCTTCTTCCGTTACCTCCGCAGACTCCTTTATTGCTTGATACTTTGCCTTTAAAGCTTCCTTTTGAAGCGCATAAATCTGTTTGCAGCCTTCTAGTGCAAGGTTAATTGCTTGCTGAAACTCCTCGATTGTTAACAGTCCATCCATCTGAAGCAGAGAAACAGCGTTGAAGCTGGGCATATAGGCAACAGGAATGTCTGCTTCTCCTTCCTTATCTTCAATGTCGTTCAGGTCTAACACTAAGTGCCCTCCTGCTTTTCCCGCTGCGCAAGCCACAATCAGATCTCTCATTGGTATGCCTGCGTCCGCTAATGCTAATGAGGCTACGGTAACTCCAGCGCATCTGGTACCACCGTCAGCTTGCAGCACCTCAATAAAGAGGTCTATTGACGTTCTTGGAAACTTTTCGAGGAAAATGGCTGGTTCAAAGGCTTCCCTTATGACTTTAGACAACTCCACCTCGCGTCTCGATGGCGCTGGCGATTTTCTTTCCTCAACAGAAAACGGAGCCATGTGGTATCTGCATCGAAGCAGCGCTCTATCTGGAAGCGCCATGTGCCTCGGGTGCACTTCTCTCGGTCCATAAACAGCTGCTAATATCTTGTTTTTTCCCTGTTCGATGTATGCTGATCCATCCGCGTTGCTTAGGATACCAACCTCTAATTTTATGGGTCTAAGTTCAGAAAGTTTTCTTCCATCTGTTCTTATCCCGTCTTCATTAACTAAAACAATTTTTTCTGTCATTGTGTAACTTCACCTCTTTCTTTTCTTACCATTTCAGTTATTCGGTCGGTTAGTCCCGTGGTGTGGGCTTCCTCCTCAATTTTCTTAATCGCCGTTATCGCTATTCTCTCGTCTTCACGAGTTCTCCCAGACACGAGGACCAATCCATTTTGACCGACCGTTATATTGCATCTCGTCTCTTTCTTCAACATACCTATCATTGAGCCTTTTCTTCCAATTATCCTAGGAATCTTAGCTGGCGAAACCTTCACAATTTGGCCGTACTTGATTTTTCCAAGGTCTGGCTCACGTATCGTAAGGTTTGGGTCGCGTGTGCGGTCAAACGAAATCACCTTAGCAAATATCAAGTCATTAACATCCAGAAACTCTGAAAGCTCATCTCTTTGCGGCCTAAAGGGCCTGTTTAACGCTTCGGACGTTCTTAAAATCGCTGGATAAGGCGAATTAATGTCAACTGTCCAGCCGTGAAGGTTCGACTCTACGATCTTGCCGATAACGAGGTCTCCAGCTTGGGGAATGTAGAACGTGTTGAGTGCGACGACATCGATTTTTCGTCCTTTGTACTCAACTAAGCCAAGTCTGCTTGCGTAAATCTTCGAGTCGTGCTTGTAAGTGTTAAACCCAGCGAGGTAATCTCCTTCAGCCAGTAAATCGCCTGGTGTAACGATTTGTCTATTTTCATACAAAAAGGGCAATCAAACCACCCACAGATTCCTATTTTATAATCTCAGCCTCAGCGTTGCCTTTAGTTAAGTCGCCAAGCTTCTCCAATAGTGGCCCATAGAACCCAGCAATCATTTCAACAACAGCAGTCCATGACCCGTCAGCCCGCCAAGACTCGTTCTTAATTGTGCCAAACGACTTCACAGCTCCATAGGCTTTTCCCACGTACTGAGCTGGAATTCTGACGTTCACCGAGATTTTTTCGATACTTATAGGTAATATTGGACGTAAAGCCTTAATTGCTTCATTCGCCTGTTCCTCAACATTTTCAAACGGGTCTACGGAAAAATGAGCTTGGTCTAGGGCTTGCTCTATTCTCGCAGGGGGATGAGGAAGCTTAGTTCTCGGGTCAACAGCCTGCTGAGAAATGAAGGCAACTATTTGCCTCTTTTTTTCCTCAACCATCCTTCTTCTCTGGTCAGCAGTCAACTGCAGGGTGCCTTTCTTCAATATTATACTTGCGATTTTTTGAATATCCGTTGTCGCAAAGGCTGTTTGAAGGTCTTTTTCCGAAACTTTTAAGCCCTTATTTGCGTCGCTGAAGACCGTTTCTGTAACTAGAATGCTTGATAGACCTATAGGTTTTCCTTCTCGATACTCTAAAGCCGGTTCTGGCTTCACTATTAGCTCGTAGTTTTTTCCATCAATACTGATTCGCGCAACCGTGTAAGGCTTACTCATTACTTTCCACTGCCTAGCACTTCGGCTTGGCATTTCTCTATTTCTTCATTTGACAAAAGCGTAAATGTTTTAGTCTTTGTTGGAATAACTGCTATTTTTATTCTTGCCTGCTCATCTCTTGCCTGCAATGATCTTGTAAGACATTTAACGGCCAAGCGTATTGCATCATTCAAACTTAGATTTTCGTTGTATTCTTCACGGAGGATGTTTTCTGCTGTTTCTCTGCCAATACCAATCGCTAGGGCTTTGTATGACCTGTATGAACCAATTGGATCCGTAGCGAAAAGCCTTGCTCCTGCCTTGTCAACGCCTCCAAAAATTATCGAAACGCCGAAGGGTCTAACCCCTGCGTGCTGGGTGTAAATCTGCATTAGGTCTCCAATTCTTTTTGTCACCATTTCCACGTCAATTGGCTCGTCATACATCAGCCTATTACTTTGAGAGTAAACTCGCGACTCGTCAATCAATATCCGAGCGTCTGAGCTAATGCCCACAACCGCCGCACCAAGGTGTTCATCAACCGCATAAATTTTCTGACTGAAATTTGGGTCTTGAAGCTTTGATTCTATTTTTTCTTCTGCTCCGATAACAACTCCTTCTAAGCACGAAACACCCACAATGGTTGGACCTCTATCCACGGCTGCAAGCGCATATTCAACTTGAAACAGCCTTCCATCTGGCGAGAACACCGTAATTGCGCGGTCATAGGCTCCTGGAACAGCGAACACTGACAAACATATTCACCTCTTCATATCCTATTTTGTATCTTCTCTCACAAAAGGTTATTAATGAAACTAAAAAACTTTTTTGTTTAATAAGTAGTTCCGAAAGTGTTTTTCGGGGAGCGTTGTTTTAGTAGGGGAAGGAGTTGGTTTTTGATTGGTGTGAACCATACACCTCTAATGTGAAGACCATTGAAACGGAGGCATATGGTTCACGGCATCAGTAGAGCTGCTTTATGGGTTTTTACCTTTTCTCTCAAGATGGCGTTGAAGGTCTTTGTGATCCCAGCTAGGTATAACTGTGTCTACTCTGCGGATGATGTCTTGAAGTCGCTTACGTGCCTCAG
>JAGTQS010000062.1 GCA_018397055.1 Candidatus Bathyarchaeota archaeon
CTTCAGTAATTTTCATAATGTCACAATGGTGAATTTGGCAAGCCCAACACGAGTTCCGTTTCACGGCATATTTTTCTCTAATGTATTGGGCGCCATACTTTCTCATCTTGTCTTTGCTAATCTTCCATGTGCTAGTTGTATAATTTTTTACTGGAAGCATGTTTGTCGCAGCGTTCGAATGAATGCCAAAGAGGGTTCCATAATCGTAGAGGTTTCTATTCTGCTCTTTAACGTTTTCAATTAGCTTTTTCGCTATTTCCCTAACCTTGCTAGGGTTTTTAATTGGGATTTCCTTTTGGCCTTTTACTATTGCGACGGCTTTGAGGTTTTTCGCACCCATTACGGCTCCAAGCCCATTATGAGAGGCTGAATGTCCATGGTCGAAAAATATTCCTGCAAACTTAACAAGGTTTTCTCCGGCTGGACCAATTGAGGCAACTGCCATGTCTCGTTCTTTACATCCATAGTAATGTTTTATGAGATCAGGAGTTTTGTATGTGTCTATTTCTCTAAGCCATTCAGCATCCTTCAGGTCTTCCGACTCTGAGTCCACATAGAGATACTTTAAGCCCTTAGCTTTGCCATAAATTACTATGCCATTTAAGCCACAAAGCCTAAGGTAAGCTCCAAAAAAACCATTTGCCTGGCTGCATCCAGCTCCATTAGTAAGTGGACCTTTCGAAACAACTGAAACTGAGCCGGAACCTCCAATTGCTGTTGCGTTCAAAGGACCAGCGGCAATAATAAGACGATTTTCTGGATCTGACCATTCAGTTCCAGTTGGAACTTCGTCATAAAGTATTTTTGCCCCTAAACCTGTGCCTCCAAGGTACATTCTAAGAATTTTCTCAGGCAGAATGCACCTTTCAAGTTTTTCTTTCTCCAGATCTACTCTTAATATGCTTCCCTCATACCCTGTCATGCTTAAGACACAAACGAAAAATGTTGGTTTACGACATAAATAACTATCGATGGTTGAGGAGAGCGGAAAATGGAGATTAAACGAGAAGGCGCTAAAATTTTGGTTTACTGGCGAAGCAAATGCATCGAAGATGTTGAGAAAGCTAAAGAGTTTTACAGCAATCTTACAAGAGAAGGATGGTTTGCAGTTTACGTATCGGAGAAAGGAAATAAACAAAAAAGAGTTCTTGAATTCAAGCCTGAATATGAAAGATTGAGGTTTATTCCGCTTTCTGAAGGCGGCTAGAATGTTCTTTTTTCAAAAAAATTAACTAAAACCTTATATGAGTAAACAAGACGATATCGTTCAAAATGGATTAAGATGTATTTCTAGAAAGGCGCAGTTATATGATTATTTCAGTTATAGGTGCAGGAGTTATTGGAAGTGCCGTGGCAAAAGCCTTGGTTGCAAGCAGCGGTAAAAATCGCATAATAGCATCCGATAAACGTGTTGAGCAACTGTCTAAGCTAGAAAAAGAAGGTGTTGAAACAACCACAGACAATAAGAAAGCAGCTAAAACAGCAGATATAATAATTTTATGCGTAAAGCCATCAGATATGAGAACCGTTCTTTCCGAAATTCGGAATGAAGTCAAAGAAAAACTTGTAATCTCAATGGCGGCTGCCGTAAATCTTGAGTTACTAAAGAAGTGCGCTCCACAGGCAAAGATTATTAGAGCTATGCCAAATCTGGCAATTATTGTACGAGAATCCTTCACAGCGTATTGCCCAGAACGTGACTTTTCCAGCAAAGACAGGGAAATTGTAGAAAGTATTCTTAGATCATTTGGTACTGTTTCAGTTGTTGAGGAGGATAAGATGGATGCTGTGACTGCTCTTAGCGGTTGTGCGCCAGGATACCTATCATCGCTTATGGAACTAATAGTCCAGGGAGGAACTGAGATTGGGTTGCCAACTGAATTGGCTTTGACTGCCTTAGCTCAATCAATGATTGGAACTGGCAAGATTATTCTTGAAACAAAAAAGTCTCCAGCAGATGTGATGAAGATGGTTGCAACACCAGGCGGCGTAACAGAAGAGGAACTTAGCGAACTTTCGAAATATCCTTTGCAAAAGGCTTTCAGGTCGACTCTGCAGGCAGGTGTTGAGAAATCAAGGAAAATAACGAATAAATTATTAAATGAATGTCAATAGGGAATCATTTGTTAATTGGAGCCTTATCAGTTTTCATCAAGTCTCTAAGTCTTTCAACCCCTTGAATCTGTCTAATGTATTCTGCCACGCTTTTTGGGAGAAGAGATCGCCAGTTTTTGTCGCTAATCATTCTTTCTCGAATTTCAGTTGATGAGCACTCATCTCTTTTGAAGTACGGTATTGATTGAACATTGAAGTTCGCTTCAATGAAGAGTCTCCTCGTCAAAGGTTCATTTGAATAGACAACGTCAAATTTTGGAACCAATGAACAAACGTGTGAAACCCAAATGCCGTGAATGTCAAGGTCCGTGACTGGGATAATAAAATACTTAGCTGGATTAACCTGCGCCTCACTAAGCGCAAGCTTAATCATGGTTACTCTCTCTCCAGCTGTAAAAGGATTATTAAGAACGTGGCTTTGCAGTGCGCTTCCGACCATAATTATGATTTCTTCTGAGTCTTTCAGAATTTGTTGGACTGCCCAAAGGTGACCAAGGTGAAAAGGCTGAAAACGGCCTGGATATAATGCTCTGTTAAATTTCTTCTTTGCGTTAGAAATGTTGTTCATCTGATCCGCCACCATTAAATAATGTTTAGTTGTCAATGAATGTTATGTCTGAGATTTATTACTTTTTGTCAAAAAATGGGTGTTCACAGGAATTGGATTCGCCATGGCAATTTGCGCAAATGAGAAGCTAAATACTTTTTGGTTCTTACAGAAAGACAATTTGTTCCATAATAGTTATATACGCGCCTTCTTTGTTAATGAGATTGTTAGAAATAAATTATACTAAAGAAAGTCTGTAAATGAAAATTAACATGGCTCAGATAAAGGAGTGAATAATAATGGCTGCTTTGGAAATAAGGTCTCGGATGCTTGTTAAAGACGTTATGACTAGTCATGTTGTAACCGTCACCTCGGATGAACCAGTCAGCAAAGTGGCGCAACTCTTAGCAAAACATGAGATTGGATGTGTTATTGTCAGAACGGCTGATGACAAACCTATTGGTATAATCACAGAAACCGACATCGTCAAAAGGGTGGTGGCAAAGGACATTAAACCAAGCAAAATTAAGGCTAAGGAAATTATGAGTGCTCCGGTTATCACGATAAATGCTGATCAAACAATTAGCGAAGCAGCCCGAAGAATGAGCCAAAACAACATTCGAAGACTCGCAGTAATGCACAAGGGTAGTCTTGCGGGAATAATCTCAAGCAAAGACATCCTTGCAGTAACACCTGAGCTAATCGAAATAATTCAGGAACAGGCACGCATAGAAAACCAGAACATGACTGAGGAACATGAAACGCCGCCTCAAGCTGGATACTGCGATAACTGTGAAGAATGGTCTGACAGCTTAAAAGAGTTTGAAGGAAGATTCCTGTGCGAAGATTGCCGAGTTGAAATGACTGAATCTGAATACTGACAAGAGTTTTTTTCTCTTTGCATCTTAACTAATTCTCGTTTGATTTATTTATTAAAACGCAATAACTTATTCTGAGCTGAAGTCAGTTGACAGTTGACTTAGTGTTAAAAAACGCTAAAATTTTACTTGGCCAAAAGATTGAAAGAGCAGGCATCGCAGTTGATTCAGGCTACATCGTAAAAATAGCAAAAGACGTAAACTTGCCTGCCGCATCTGACAAAATCGATGTTAAAGAATTCTTGGTTCTTCCGGGTCTTATTGATGTTCATATCCATTTAAGAGACCAAGAATTGTCGTATAAAGAAGACTTTGTTTCTGGGACATCTGCAGCTGCGAATGGCGGTGTAACTACAGTTCTTGACATGCCGAACAATAAGCCAGTAACGATGGACGCATCCTCTCTTCGTGAACGCATGGCTGCGGCTTCAGAGAAACTAATAGTTAACGCTGGCTTCCTTTCAGCATTTCCGTCCAATGTGAAGGAGATTCCGGACATAGTTAAAGAAGGAGCGAAAGGTTTCAAATTATACATGTCAGAGAAAATAGGGGGAATAGATCCGAGCGACGACGAATTAATAACCAAAGCGCTTGTTGAAACTCAGAAGTTGAATATTCCAGTGTGCATTCATGCCGAGGATAAACAGCTTTTAGAAATCATTTACGAAGAAAAAAAGAAAAACAAGGACGCTACAATTGACGCTTTCCTTCATGTACACTCTCAAGATGCTGAGGTTAAGGCGATAGAAAGAATCTTGAACCTTGCTCAAAAAAGCAAGGCTAAAATTCACATTTGTCATGTTAGCACATCGAAAGGCGTCGAGTTAATCGAAATGGCTAAAAAAACAGAATTGAAGGTAACTTGCGAGGTTACCCCTCACCATCTTTTGTTGACGTATGAAAACCTAAAGGAATTAGGCATTATTGGACTAACCAAGCCTCCTTTAAGGTTAAAAGATGATGTTCGTTCACTGTGGACTGGTCTTCAAAAAGGTGTAGTTGACACTATAGCGTCAGACCATGCGCCGCATAGTTTAGATGAAAAGAAAAAAACCAGTTTTTGGCAAATTCCTTCAGGTATAGCAGGATTAGAAACGATGCTTCCACTTATGCTAACTCAAGTTAATAAAGGGTTATTGTCTCTTCCTAAACTTGTAGAAACCACTTCCAAAAGACCCAGAGATGTTTTCGGAATTAGGGAAAGAGGCGAAATAAGAGAGGGACACATCGCAGACTTGGTTGCCGTAGATCTGAAGAAGGAGTGGACAATCGACTCTTCGAAGTTTTATTCAAAAGCCAAATTTTCACCCTTTGACGGATGGAAAGTTAAAGGAAAACCAGTTAAAACTTTTATTAATGGACATCTTGTTATGGACAACGGCGAAGTGTTTACTGACGTAAAGCGAGGTCGCATTATTAGATAGGGTGAAGATTTAACATTGAAGTTTCTAGCAGACGGCATGTTGGGTAAACTAACCCGTTGGTTAAGAATGCAAGGATGCGATGTAAAATACTATAAGGATCTCGAAGATGAAGAGCTAATTAAGATCGCGAAAGAGGAAACCCGCGTCCTCCTAACTCGTGACGTTCAACTATACAGGCATGCCATAGCTGAGCACGCCCAAGTTTATCTTGTAAAATGTTCAACGGAAATTGAGCGACTTGCTGAAGTTGCACAGCAGTTTAACTTGAATCTTGAAATAGATGTTAACAATTCGAGATGTCCGAAGTGTAATGCAAAACTCGAACCTATTTCGAAAAACAAAGTTATGGATAAGGTGCCAAAGGCTACTCTCCGGTTTTTTGATGATTATTGGGTTTGTTCAGATTGCGGTCAGGTGTATTGGCAAGGAAGTCATTGGCAAAAAATTAAACAAAAACTTAATGAAGTAAAGCATTTAATAGAGAACTAGAATTACTGCTGGAAAGACTTTAGGCAATTTCAATATTGTCTGAAGGTGTGAATTTTAGCTCACCTAGTTTTCTGATCTTAAGAGCGTCATTAAGGTTAAGGACTCTTTCAAAAAGGTTAGAAACCATTAGTGGGCATACAATGACATCTTCACACGGGATGGCGTTTTCAATTTCCTTAGCAATCTCGGAATATGAGACTTTTTTACCTTTACCGTATTTTTGTAAAAGTAAATTGTATATTTTTTCAACCTGCACGCACGCGTGATAGAACCTAGTTTGAGGACAAATGTAATACTTAAAGTCACGAACGATCGAACTTTCTATTGTTTTCCTAAGATTTTCGAGATTGAATTTTTCCATAATTTTTTTCTCAGAAAACCTTTTTCTAGCGAAATTCTCAATCATCGCACAATAAATTTCAGCGTTCGAATCGAAGAGCAGCTCTTGTCTGTTTATTTGGTTTCCTCTATGATCGTATTCTCCGATCCATATACCGCATTTTTGACATTTCCGTACTGGACGAATGATGAAGCCTCGAGATTTCTGCGAAGTTCTTTCAAGCAGCCACTCTGCATCGTCTACAAGATTATTGTATCCCTTGTAGTTCTGGAAGATTGAGACCCCTAAATCCCTGTCAAAAAGAATTATAGTACCACTTAGCTCAAGATTTTTATCAGTTAACATGATTTCCCTTATTGGATAATAAAAACCCATATTAAGTTTTACGCTAGACGCCCTAAAATTTGGTTTTCGTCTCGTTTTCAAGCATATTTTCAGAAAAATTTATATTTATATACAATTTTTAGTGTTGCATCATCGTTGGAGGATCAGCCTGGTTGTGGCATAACACTAAACCTAACTTCACCATATTATATCCTCCAATTAACAGAATCTTAGCACTAAGCGTTGAATATGTGGAAACACATCATCAAGGAGCGTTCTAACAAGACGAGTTCCAAAAAAGAAGCTACAATTGGTCCACCTAAACTCACTCGATTCGAGAAGGCACGGATAATAGGAGCTAGGGCTCTACAAATTGCGATGGGTGCACCAATTTTAATTCAACCAACCAAGGAACGATCCAGCCCTATTGACATAGCGATTGAAGAACTAAATCGTGGCGTTTTACCAATAACGATACGTCGAACCCTACCAGACGGCGTAACAAGCCAAGACATTCCCATAAAATGGCTCTTATAATCTGGGTAAGCGAAAATTCTTTTTTTATTCAGTAAAACAGTTTGTTATTTTTCTAAAAGTTTCCTTTGCTCTTCTAAGAGTTTCATCAAGAGTAATATATACGTCCTCTTCTGGGGATAACGGGTTTATCTGATTTCTTAATATTATGATGTACCCCTTTTTCCAACTTAAACAGAGTCAAATATTGTTAATGCTTTTTTCGTGGATTATTGAGTGATGGTATGAAAATTAATTTTTTTAAAGTTCATGAAAGGCTATTTACAGCTTTAATGAGTGCTTGAATATATCCGGCTGCGTAGGCTCGCATTCTATGTCCCCATGGTGAATCATCTATACCTACAGGCACATGGTCGTCAATTATGCATCCTTCAAACCCTACCCTTTTATACGTCAACATGGCCTCAAGCATGTCCGTTTGCCCGTCATCAACGAAGGTTTCGTGAAATTTATATGGGTTCCCAATAACGTTGCGAAAATGGACGTAGAATATTTTCTTTCGCGACCCGAAATATTCTATGGCTTCGATAACGTTGCAACCCATTTCCGAGAACGTTCCTTGACAAAACTCAATGCCATTATATTCGCTCGGAAAGATTTCCATTGCGCGTTTAAAGGCTTCTACACTTCTCATTATACGAGATATGCCAGCGACGGAGGGAACAGGAGGATCATCAGGGTGAAGCGCCATTTTAACGTTAGCCTCTTCAGCGACAGGCATCACTCTTTCGATGAAATAGGCAAAATTCTCCCACATTTTTTCTTCAGTAACAATTCCATACTCTGTCAAAGGAGCGTTCTTTACAAGTTCATAGTCGAAGCTCGTAACTCTTGCTCCTCCTCTCCAAAGCGTGTAATCGCTTGTCCTCCAAACTCCACCTGGACAAAAATTATATCCTAGTATCGGAATTCCAGCCTTGCCCATGTTGCGAAGTGTCTTGCAGAAGTTCTCTATTTGTTCATCGCGTCCTGGCAAACCAAGCATTATTTTATAATACCATTCGCGTGGAATGTTCTCAATTGCCTCTATCTTTAGACCTGCAGACTCAACTCTTGTCCTGAGCATTAAAAGAGGGCGAAACTCATAGCAGTTCACGCCTAAAGTCGAAGGACCAGGTAAAACAGGAGAATGAACTATAACGTCTTTGGCTCCTAGCTGCTTCGCGAAAACAAGAACGTCATCTGTAAGATTATATATTGATCCAAGAGCGTATCTCAAAAGGTCTTCCTCCGATGATCATTAGCTTATAATATAATAGACCTTAGTCGTAATTGAGTGTTTAATCAGTTTTGTGGACATAGTTTTGATGAAGGGAGAAAGACCGTAAGCGCTGCTCTAGGAGGATATTTGCCTTAGATATCCTTGGATGTTGAGTAGACTTTTTGCTTGTGTACGCTGGCTTACCGCTGGGTGTGCTTCTTTGCTCAATTACGAGAGGCTGTCTCGGAAACCGTTGATTTTCAAATCCTTCTCAAGCCTTGAACTATTTGAATTTGATGAGTTATATGGGAAGATTGAGGATGCGTATCCTGCCTTTGAGGAGAAACGGCTGTACAGGGCGAACCGGAAAAGAAAGGTGGGTGCCGGCCACCCCTTCAAGCTCCGGCTGAACGACAGACTGCTGATGTTGCTTATTTATTACAGGCTTTACGTGACATCTACCTTGCTGTCTTTTCTCTTCGACCTTGGACAGACGAACGTGCTAAAAGATATACGTATGCTTGAGCCTCTAGTGAGTGAGGTTTTGCCGTTGCCAAAGAAGGTGCACAATAAGGCTAGGCGGCTGAGAACCATTGATGAGATTGAAGAGCTGTTTCCAGGCTTCAAAGCATTCCTTGACGCCACGGAACA
>JAGTQS010000003.1 GCA_018397055.1 Candidatus Bathyarchaeota archaeon
TACACGTCAATACAGCTTCAAAAACACATGCAACCCAGAACCAAAAATAAAACATAAATTTGCCAAAGTTTAGTTATTAAAAAACACGTAGGTTTGTTTATCAATCGTTATCAAAAGTTTGGTTTTGTCATATAGATTTCTTAACTCATTGTTTGAATATTGGTAATAATACATTCGTTCGCCATGTCCATGAAGCCTGAGGTAAGCCACTTTACCTATGTAAACCGGCATTGACAGAAAAGGATCCGTAACGTGCGAAACGTCTAATTTTTTAAGGGTTATTTTTAATTTTTCTCGAACTTCAGGTTTTTGCCAAAGAGGACCTCTAGGTTCCCAGACAAAAATAAGGTCATCTCGGACAACATGTTCAAAGAATTTCGCAGCTTCATGTATTCTATCAGGTCTGTAAGTGGCAGGCGTCTGAAACAAAAGAACTTTGGCATCAAGAATGTTACAAATTTCTTTCATAGTATTTAGAGATTCACGAGTTTGTTCGGGGTTCAATTTATGTTTGTGAGTGATGTCTTGATGCGCCTTTACCGTAAACTCGAAACCAGTTGGTGATGTTTCTCTCCATTTTCTTACTGTTTGAGACCTGGGATATCTATAGAAAGTAATATTTAACTCGACAACGTTAAAAATTTCTTGATACTTTCTCGTGTTAACCGGATATCCGCAACATCCTATTTTAAGCATGACTATGGCTCTCAGGCTTAACGCTCTATAGATGTAACGCTTCTATTTTCGAGTTTCTCCAACCTTATAACATGGTCTGCTTTGTCTGCAAAGTTCTCATTGTGCGATACAGCGATTATTTGCTCAACAGTTTTCAGCCGCGAGAGTGATTCTGCTAGACGGTCTATTGAACCGTCTTCTCTACCGAGGCTTTCAGTAGGTTCATCTAAAAGAAGTAATGGAAGTCCATGTCCAACCTTCCATTGCATGATAAGTTGACCCAACCCTATGCGATATGCAAAAGCCAATAGTGTTCTTTCGCCGCCTGATAGATTAAAAATGCTTCTCTCGTATCCTTTCTCAACCTCAATGATTGGAGTGTAGTTTTCATCAATTTTTACTGAAAATGTTAACCCCTCGACACTAGACAGTTCATTCAAAACTTGCTGAACAATTCTTTCAAGATACCTGACAAACTCTGTTCTTATTCTAGGCTGAATGCTTCTGTAAGCTTGTCGAATCTCTTGGGCATGTGTTATCATCTTGTCTACTTTTTCAAGCCTTGCTTTCTTTTGTTGTGCAATTTTCAGTCTCTCTTCGACGGTTTGTAGCCTTCTAATTATTTCAGACCTACTTAACTCAATGTTTTGAGATTTATGCTTAAGACTAGAATATTCTTCGTAAGCAACATTGAATTCTTTCTGTGCGTTTTCCAGATCAGTAATGTCGAATTCTCTTATTTTTGAACGAAGCGAAACTAGCTCATCTTCAAACATTTTCTCGTCTTTTTGGCTCTGCTCCAAACGACGTTTCGTGTCCTCCAAAATTTTTTTCTCTTCACCCATCTGTCTGGTAATTTCTTCAACACGAGCTTGAATGTTCTGAAAATTTTGAATAACAGTTTCAATGACGGATCTAACATTCTCGTGTTTCTCTGTCATTTTTTCAATATTCGTAAGTTGTTGCTTGTTCTCTGATATTTCATCGTACAGTCTTTGGATCAGTCTTTCTTTATAGCTAGGTTCAAGAATTTGGAGGCATAAAGGACAAGTGTTTTCCTTGATGAGATTTGATATTCGTGCAGTTGCCTTGCTAATGTCTGATTTTAGACTTTCCTCTTTACCCAGGTTTCCTTGTATCTCCACTTGTAATGTCTTGATAAAATCTAACAGCTTTTCGATTGAAAGTTCAGGAGGCAACCCAACATCTCTTAATTTATCTTGGCAGGAGCGTATCTGAGAATTTTGAACCTCAAGACGTTTTTCCAAATCCTCAAGTCTTTCCTTACGTTTTTGAATCTCTTCAGCAAGTCTAAGATTGGATTGTTGAATGCCAGTATATTTTGATTGAAGAATTGATTCTTCTCTGCGAAGTTGTTCGTTTGTTCGACGAATAGTTTCTAAGGTCTTTAGACGTTCTGAAGCTCGATTATATCTTTCTTCAGCTTCAAAGAGCATTTTTTTAGTTTCTTCAGCTTCTTTCTCTTTTATTTCAAGCTCTTTTAATGCCTCCTGATGTCGGCTCATTATCTCTTCGAATCCTGTAACATCAGCATCTCGCTGTAAGATTGTTAATTCCTTTTCGAGTCCTGTAATAACTGGTCTAAAGTTTATCCATGCAATTTCGTAGTCTGAAAGGTTAAAAAGTTGATCAAGCTTTTTTTGCCTTTCAATAGGAGACATATTTAAAACGTCTTTTAGGTGTTCTTGACGCATCCACAAAATTTCCCTAAAAATTTCTTTGTCGAAACCTATAATCGAAAACAACTGCTCAGCGACTGCTTCGCTTTTCATTTCAGCAATGACGTTTCCTTCCTCTTTAAGCGTAAGTTGTTCCATATTTTGGCTGATACGTTCGTTTTGTCTCTTCAACGCTCTTTGGATAACGTATTCTTTTCCATTTTTGAAAAATTTTAAGGTGACTTTACCATATTCTGCCTCTTCTCGAAGAAGATAATCGTAGCTTCTGCTGATTGGTTCACCAAAAAATGCAAAGTCGATTGCGTATAAAATGCTGGATTTTCCTGTCCCCAGCCCTCCAATAAGACAATTAAACCCTTCTCCAAAATTTATGCAAGTTTTTATATGAGACCTTATGTTTTCGAGTTCTATACATTCAATTTTCAAAGTCTCTCCTCCAAAAGTAATGTTGCCTTTTCTTCATTCCCCCTCACTAAAAGCTGAAGTAAATCAAGAGCTAAATTAGCAATTTTTTCCGCATCCTCATCTTTATATCTTTGTAAAAAGAATTGGCGGAAATACTCGAATGACCTTGTTCTTAAATCCTTCATTTCGCCCTCAAAAATAGAACGTATTGTATCTTCGGGAATGTCTGTTTCCTTTAAACTAACTAGAACATGAACCAAGAGAGCTTTCTCAGCAGCTTCTCTAATCTTGGCAAAGTCAATTTGTCTACGGCTAGATTCCCTTGGTAAAGTTCCTTTTAACACGGGAACAATTATGGCTCCAGGCTCATCTGCCTCTCTAACTGCCTCAACAGCTAACTCGGTGATTTTTTGTGGCATAAGATCTGTACAATCTTTCTCAAGGATTTTGAATAGACGGGGTGTTTCAAGTTTGATCCTCGTTACCTCAATGTCGTTCTTTTTTCGTACAGTTACGTGATAGAACCCCTTTTCTACCGTTGCGTCTTCGTAGCTAACTGTTTCCGTTGCACCACTATAGGCAAGCAAAGCTCTTTTAAAGGGGAACTGCCAAGGCCTATGAAGGTGGCCCCCAGCATAATAGTCAAATCCACTTGGAATGAAGTCAGGTGAAGCCTCCGCAAAATATACTGGCATTCCTTTCATAATTTCTGGCACATCAAGAGCCATGTGAAAAACAAAAATGTTGAATGCATCCAGTCTAGGTTTAGGCTTTTTCATTTCGTAAAAGATTGGTAATTGAGCTTCTGTGCGAAAACGGGTTCGGAAGTTTGGAATTCCGTAAATGTAACAGTTACCATTATCCCAGCATGCTCCTTCATGTCTAGGCAAATAGTAGAGAAGACCAGCGCTGTCTAATGGATTAAGAATCGTTCCAGTAATTATGTTTGGAGCAGCATCATGAGACCCATCGACAGCAAACACGCGTATGCCTGCAGAATTGATTTTCTTGAAACCTTTGATAGCGCTTTCTAATGTTGCGTTTGAGGGACGTGCTTGATGAAAAAGGTCTCCTGCTATAATCATGAAATCAGGTTTCAACTCAATCGTCTTATCTATAACTTCGTGGAAGGCTCGGTCAAAATCTTCTCTTCTAGCTGCCATATTATACTGTTCGTAGCCCAAATGAAGGTCAGCAACATGTACAAAGCTAAAAGGCTTCAACACTAACTCCTCATACAGGAATTATTCAACAATTCAAAAATAGATAACAATACTTAATATGCATTGTTTTCTGTGCAATATATTATCTTAATTAACTCATCTTCAATAATTAGTTATAATGAAGCTCTAGTATAGTTATCAAAAAGAACTTTTAAATATCAAAGTTCGGCAATAGAATTTTTAAATTTCTATGAGTTAACCTTCCTTACCTAAAAATTTTTTATTTCACTTGCAAGAATGCTTAGTTTGAATGTTTTCTTTCCATTTTCGCTTAACTGATATTCATAAATTGGCTCGAGAACTGCTTGGTCAAATGAAAATTCTTTATTACATTTTTTGCAAATGACAACAATTGCTGGAATATTAAAAAGATGCCCATACACGCATTTGTAACAATTGCTGATCTTTCGGTAGTCCACGCCTACCATCTTAAGCTCTTTCGTACACTTAGGGCACAAAAGAGAAAAATTGCCTTTTTCAAATTCTGACTCAAAACCAATATATCCACATGTAAAGTGTTCAATAGCCTCTCCGCTTTTTATAAGCCTACTGCCACAATCGGGGCATTTTACATTTATTGAAATTACCAAAGAATTGCAGGCTGGACAAGCTATAATTGAATGTGTCGGTTCCTTTTTTAGTAAGCCTTTCTCCGACATTTTATCTAAAGTTGAAAAAAGGGCAGATAATGGAATTTGAACGTTAGGTATTACTTGAGGTGTCCCCACAACATCAACCCTTATGGTTGAGTTTTCTGATAAGACTCTGTATATCTCTTTCGCTGTATCGATGTCGATGTTTTTTGGAAGCGCCGACTCCAGAAGTATTTCATTTATACTCTCACTTAGACGTTTAGTTGGAATGTTGTCTTTAACAATATAGTCTTTAACCCCAAGCTTCATTGCTTCAACAGCAATTTCTTCATTACCTTTGCTTGTAACAAAAATTATTGGTTTTTGATAACGTTGCCTTCGTAATTCTCTGAGAATTTCTAAACCAGTCATATCTGGAAGCTTATAATCAAGTATAATGATATCAAAATTTTCTTTTTTAATATTTTCAATTCCTTCTTTTCCAGTTTTTGATACCGTTAATTTGAAATCAACAGCGAGGTGTTTCTTTAAAGAATGTTCTAAAATAAAATGATCATCTGGATTATCCTCAACATAAAGTATGTTGAGCTGCAAACATATTCACTTCAAATACTTAATTTTTCATTAACTAGGAATTTTAGAAATTATCAACCAATATTGCTTTATTTCCACAACAGTCTTTATAAATTTCTCAAAACTTACAGGTTTCACAATATAATTGTTGCATCCTAATTTATATGCATTGGTAATGTCCTTTTCACTTTCAGACGAAGTTAAAACAATAACAGGTATACTTCTTAGATTTTCATCAGTTTTTATTTCCTTTAAAACTTCGAAACCGTTGCATCGAGGCATTTTCAAATCCAATAAAATCAAGGCTGGTGTTGGAGCGTTCTTATGTTTTCCCCTTTTTCTAAGAAAATCCATTGCTTCTTGTCCATCCTGGACCACATAAAGCTTGTTATATATATTTCCCATAATGAAAGCACGTTTTGTAATCATTATATCATCTGGATTATCCTCTACAAGTAAAAATGGATATTCGGAATGTGAAGTAATTTCAGTCATATCTCATAACCTGAATTATCTAATTTAAATTTGTATTGTCTACATTTAGGTTTTTTGGCAATAACAGATAAAACGTACTTCCTTTACCAACTTCACTTTCGACCCAAACCTTTCCTCCAAAATGATCAGCGATCTTCTTACAAATAGCTAATCCAGCTCCCGTTCCCTCGTATTCATCTTCTTTGTGTAGTCTTTCAAAAATTTTGAATAATCGATCAAAGTATTTCTTGTCAATGCCAATGCCATTATCCTTAACTTTAAACAAGTACTCGTTTTCTTTTTCTTCGCATGATATCTCAACTGTTGGCTTTTCTGACTGGTTAAACTTTAGACCATTATCAATGAGGTTCATGAAAAATTGTTTTATCCAAACTCGTTGAGTCCGAATTTTAGGTAAATTATCATATTTCACTACGCCGTTACGTTTTTTTATAATAGGCTCTAAATCAATGATGATTTCATCAATTAGCTGATTCATGTTAACTTCTTCCACGTTCGTATATTTTCTTCCAACCCTAGACAAAAGAAGCAAATCCTCAATCATAGCATCCATATTCGAAACCGCGTTAACAATTCTTCGTATGTATTCTTGAGCGTTTTCGTCAAGTTTATCTTTATAATCTTCTGCGAGAAATGTGCTAAAAGCCTTGATCGCTCGGAGAGGCGCTCTTAAGTCATGAGATACTATATATGTGTAATTTTCTAAATCAGCATTAGATTGTTGAAGTGTCCTATTTGCTTCTTCAACTTCCTCTTTTAACTTCGCAAGTTCTATACACTTCTGTTCTAAAGATTTGTTAGCTTCTCGTAATGCTTCTTCTGATCTTCTTAAAGATTCTTCAGCCTCTCTTAGTTCAGTAATATCTCTCGAAATCCCAGCAATTCCAATAATTATCCCATTCTTATCCCTAATAGGTACTTTGGTACAAGTTACCCATCTAAATTTCCCATCAGCTCTCCTAATTCTTTCAATCTTACCTACAACAGGAATCCCAGTTGCAACGATCCTTTGCTCATCTTCCCAGGCATCTTTGGCATGTTCTGGAGTGAAAAAATCAAAATCAGTCTTCCCATATGCTTCTTTTGAATTTTTAACACCCAAAATCTCACATTGGGCTTTATTTATAAGAATAAAACGCGATTTTTCATCCTTAAAATATATTGTATCAGGTATATTATCCATCAATACTTGAAGCAGATCTAGCTCTTTAAATCGACTCGACACAATTTCCAACAAATCTTTTTCTTTTGAATATCTTGAGGATCTATGCATCGCATTTTCTCCATTAAACAAGATGTTTGTTTTTCTCGTTTTTTGTGATGATGTAGTTCTAGTTCATTTAAGAATTATGAATATTAAATATATTTTATTTTTATATATTATATTGACAAATAAAAATTTTTTATTCAAGATAATTAATATTTATTCTTATAATGTTTTACCCTTTAATATTTTCGGTTGCTTTTCAATTCCTTGAAGAATTTGTACAATGGCTTAGGAATTTGACAATCTCAGAATTTGTCTTCATATTTTGGCCAATGTTGATTGTAGATTTTGTTCGGTCAGTTGGAAAATCATTGTTTCTTTTATCTATTGCTTTATATTATAAAATTCGTCCAACACGATTTAGGAACGATTTTTTCCCAAAGGCGTCTCTCATTATTCCAGCGCACAATGAGGAAAAAATAATTGTTAATGCAATAGAATCTGCACTTGAAACAGATTATCCACAAAAAGAAATTATTGTTGTAGACGATGGATCAAAAGATAAAACTTTTCAGCTAGCATATCCCTACTTTCAAAAGGGCCTTATCAAACTTCTTCACAGAGATGTAGCAAGCGGTTCCAAGGCGACATCTTTGAATTTTGGTCTTATTTTTGCTACAGGAGAAATCATAGTGGTAGTAGATGCAGACACACTGCTTGAACGGAATGCGTTAAGGGAAATCGTAAAACCATTAAGCGATCCTGACATCAGTGCTGTTTCTGGAAATGTTCGAGTCTTAAAGGGTGAAAATGGATCTAATAATCTATTAGTTAAATTACAAGCTTATGAATATCTCATTTCACTAGAACTGGGACGCCGATTTAATTCAATAATGAAAACTTTGTTAATTATTTCCGGGGCCTTTGGTGCCTTTTGGAAAGAAAGTGTATATTCTATTGGCGAATACGACAAGGATACCATAACAGAGGATTTCGACATGTCATTTAAAATGAGAAAGTTGGGCAAGAAATTATATTTTGAGGATAAGGCAATTTCTTGGACCTTTGCACCTGAGTCTTGGAAGAATTGGAGGCGTCAACGAATAAGATGGACTAAGGGTCAAGCTGAAACACTTTGGAAACACAGAAATGTGATGTTTAAAAAAGGCTTCGATGTCAGGTTCTTTATGGCGTTTTTCGATATGCTGTTTATGGACATTATCCTTCTTTTTATGCGGTTTGGATGGTTTAATTACATGCTTTTTACTTATCAAACGAGATTTATTTATATCTTAATTTTCAGCTTCATGATTTACATGGTTTTTGAGTTTATAACAATCTTTACTGCTGGCGTTTTGTCTCCCAGAAAAAAAGACCTCAAAAAAATATATCTTGTTCCAGTAGTAGTTCTATTTTATAGGCCATATTATGCGTTAATTCGGTTAAAAGCATATTTCGATTGGATGCTTAAAAAGAAAAGCCAATGGTAATTAGAAACAAAAAACATAGATACAGGTCTTTTCTGGAAAAGTTGGGATTGATGCTGTACAAACGTGTCTCTTCGAGTTGCAAAGAACATTTTACGATGAAGGGAGAAAAAATGTTAAGGAAGACTTCAAGGGGAGTTCAGCGTATTTCACTAAGTCATAACGCAGGAAAGTCCACTGAATCCAAGAACTACTTAACTTGATAAAACCCTTTAAGGTTGTCAAGAACGATTTTTGCGGGTTCCTCTTGGTTTCTAATTTTTAGGATAAGGTTTAACCCATCAATTTTGGCTTTTTCAGGAATATGTAATAAAAAACGTTGATTAGCCCAGTAACGTAATGTGAATGATTTCCTCGCAACCACTCGGCGTTCAACTTCAATTGACACATCAATTTCTACATCGCCCTTACCACGGTTAATGGCATCAAAGGTGAGGTGAGATATAGGGCAATCTCCATTGAACTTTATGAATCTACTTAAGGTTGCTTCCTTCTTTCCCACTGGAACTTCCCAAATAGCGGAGCCCTTGCCTTCGGTTATGCCTTCTGGATAAGCTATTTTTTCAAGGTTTCCATTTATCCATGTGCCTTCACTTTTATATGGTTTGAGAGTCCCTTCATTAACGTGCCATGTTTTTAAGTCTTCATCTTCGAAGTTGCCAAGTAATATGCCAGGTGTATAGGGCCACAAAGCATCTTCAGAAATGGACATCCACTGGCTTTCTGCATTGAAGTCTTCTTTGTACATCTTTAGTAATAACTTCATGTCTACTGGAATAATGTAGACTACGCTTTTGAAACGTGGATTTGCCTTTCCAGTGTCTGTTTCAGAAGCTACATCGCTGTGTAAGCACGGTCCCCATCGAATACCAACATGATAAGCGTTTTCGCTAGCTACCAAAATCATATATGCGCTGCTGCCCGCAACCCAACCAACCAGCGGTAAAGCCAAGTCATTTGAGGAAGACCAGCTTAGACTGGAGTCAGCATGTTTCGCGGTTCTGAAGAGCTGAATCCAAGGTCCTCCATCGTCACTTCCTTGATGATACTCAGATCGGCCACGTTCCGCATCTGAGATCCAGCTGAAACCTTTACCTTCGAAGAAAGCGAAGGACTTTCGGGCCATCTCAAATGGAGGGTGATTCTCGTCTGAGAACTGGTGGCTCATGAAGCAAGTGTTGAACGCAGTCAACTTTACATTCGAAGGCAATTCTAGCATTTCACCCTCAATCTTCACCCTTAAGTGTTCAGATGTAAACTTCAACTTGAGCAAGTAAGGTAGCCCATCCAGATTGTTAAGATTTCCACGTAACACGAGTTCCAGAGTGTTCTCAGACCTCTTTTTCTTAATGCTTGTGACATTACAGTATGGGAGTAGATGTCGGCCATCCCAGAGTTTTATGCCAACTTGCTCCATGTTAAAATCGAGCTCAGGTCTCGAAGGAAACAGATTGGAAGTCATCTTTACAGAACACGTCTCATTCTTCCTGTGCTCAACGAGCAACAACTCAATAGGGCAGCCTTTATTTCGAAACAAATTATTACCTCGCACAACCACCTTTTCCATTCACATATATTTAAATATCCAACAACGAATCCAAAAATTCGTCCATTCTAACCTAGAATCGATTACGAATCTTAGATCAAAAAAGTTGATGCCTATTAATTGTTTTTCTTAAAAATGGGCGTTTCTTGGTGCCGGGGGCTGGATTCGAACCCGCGACCTCTGGACATTGGGCGCTTGCCCTTTTTTTGTTCTCCAGATTATGAGTCTGGCGCCCAAACCAAGCTAGGCTACCCCGGCTTAGGTTTCATGAATATTCTTGTTTTGTATGGCTTCATTTAAATCTATTCTTGCATTAGAAGAATGTTGATAACTGTTTAAAGCATTTAATGAAGGTTTTAAATAAATTGAGCTCTATTTTATTTATCACGAGGCGAATTACTCATGGAAGTTTTTGTTCAAATTCTTACAACATGTGAGACGAAGGGTCAAGCTGAAAAAATTGCTGAAGCTTTGGTTGACAGAAAAATAGCTGGATGCGTTCAAATTGTCGGTCCAGTCACGAGCATTTACCGTTGGAAGGGCAGAATTGAAAAGGCAGAAGAATGGCTGTGCATAATCAAGACGAAGGCAGAACTTTACAATGAAGTTGAGAAAACCTTAATTCAAAATCACACTTACGAGACGCCTGAAATAATCTCGACGCCAATAACAGCAGGCAGCACAGAATACCTTGAATGGCTCGAAAATGAAGTTAGAACAGCCGAATAATCATCTCTGACACAAGGTATCTCTTTATTGTTTTTTTCTTATTACCTTGATTCCTGTTTTGGTACCGACAATCGCCACATCTGCCATGCCTAAAAACAAGCCTGTCTCAACCACGCCTGGAAGGGATTTCAATTTTCGGTCCAGCCGCAACGGATTCTTGATAACTCCGAAGTCCACGTTAAGAACGTAATTGCCGTTATCAGTAATAAAGGGGCTACCCAAGCTGCTTTTTTTCAGAACTGGTTGCCCGCCTATCTTCCTTATTTTAGACGTGACAAAAGGCAAAGCAAAGGGTAGAACCTCAACTGGCAAAGGCTGATTTTTACCTAAAGCGTCCGTGAGCTTAGATTCATCACCAATAACTACGAAGGTTTTTGAGGCTGAAGCCACTATTTTCTCCCTTGTCAAGGCACCTCCCATGCCCTTAATGAGATTTAACTTTTCATCAATCTGGTCAGCGCCATCGATATCCAAATCTAACTGTAAATGCTCATCAAGGGATGTCAATGGAATCCCGTACTCTCTTGCCAATTTAGAGGTTTGACTAGAAGCAGAAACAACAGAAACATGAAAGTATTCCTCCTTTATTTTTCGCCCAATCTCTCTTAAAGCGTAAGCAACTGTTGAGCCAGCACCAATACCAAGGACAAACCCGTCTTTAACCAGTTTAACAGCTTCAACAGCTGCTCTTTCTTTGGCTGACTCCCTCCATGCCATTTACTCCTCAACTTCCATTTTGTTAAGTTTTTTCAAAACCTTCTCCACGTCAGCCAAGATTTGCTCAACCTTTTTCTCCGCTTCGCCCGCCTCCTGTTCATGCGAAGGCTTTGACTTAATTGCCTTCTTTTTTGTCTCAGCTGGTTTTTCATTGGGCTGTTTAGGTTCTTCTGCCTTCTCTTCCTTAGACTCTTCTTGTGGTTCTACTTGAACTTTCAACTGATCAAGATAGCCAAGTTCCTTTTTTATTTCAGAAGCAATAGCTTCCTTAGTTGACTGGTCTATTAAGCCGATTTTTTGCCTCAAATCTTCAATTTTTTTGTTTATTTCTTCAAATTGTTCGGTAAACATTTTTATGAGTTCATCACGAACCTTTTCAAGTTGATTTAGAGCAACAATCGTTTCACCTTTTTCAATTCCCTGTTTGATTCTGGAAAGGTCCATGCTGTATTTCTGTAAAAGCTGATCTCTTTCAGCCTCTGTAATTTTCCCCACGGCACTAGCCTCATAGAGCCTTCTAACTGCATCACTGAGAATCTCTCTTTCAACATCAAGCAGCCTAAGTTTCTCCTTAGCTTCTGAAATAACTTCCGTGGAAATTGACTTCTGAACAGTCTGAGGTAAAGAGATCTCTGTTTGCACTTTACCTAGTTTTGAAGGCTCCTCCTGTGGTGGCTTTTCCTTTTCCCGCTGCATAACAAGAACTATGATTAATCCTACAGCCACGGTTGCTGAAACAAGTAACAGCCAAAACCAAAGATCTGCGTTCACAAGGTTCCCTCAACAATGGATTGGTAAACGCACTCCAAACATATAATTTTTCCGCAGTCACAGACTACAATTGCAGCCATACATAAAATTGGAAACAACCTGGAAGAATCTTAATATAAAAATCTGTGTCCATGTTTTCCGACAAGAGGAACAAAAGCAACTCCTCCCAGATCTTCCTCTTTAAAATCACCGTTAAGTTTAGTTAAACGGAGAAGAGTTTGATAAAATCCAATTGCTCCGACTGGAATAACAATGATGCCGCCTTTTTTTAATTGGTCCTTAAAAGGAGGGGGAACATAGGGTGCAGCAGCAGTCACATATATTCTATCAAACGGAGCTTTTTCAGGATAGCCTTCAGAACCATCCTTACAGATTATTGTGATCCTTTCGTTATAACCAGCATTATTAATATTTTTCTGGGCTAATTCTGCAAGTTTCGGAACAATTTCAATTGAGAAAACATGGCCCCATCTCTCTTTAGGCACGTTACTCGGCGCCACAATTTCAGCAACAGTTGCAGCGTGCCACCCACACCCAGACCCAACCTCAAGAACAATGTGCCCCACTTCCAGTTTCAGGGCTTCATTCATTATCGAAACCATGTCTCGCCTGACTGACCGTGTAAAATCAGCCAAGTGGCGCAGAAACCGTTTGCCCTGAACCTATAGGCAATGGTGTATCAACCACTGCTGCCGCCTTGTCGTTTTCTGAAAGGAAAAGATGCCTTGGCACCATCCGCATTGCTCTTATCACAGCGGTCGTTTTTAGTATGCCGCATCCTATGAGTTCACGTATCAAGTTTTCCCACGAATTATTCAATAACCATCCCCTTAAGTTTGATTTTCAGATAAGCAATATGAGGACAGTATGTATAAATATAATTTTAAGGGAAAACATAATTTAACGTTTTTAAACTGAGCCATGAAGTTATCAAAAAATGTTATACGTTTCTAATTAACAATTCAAAATTTTACCTTTGTTTTCTATTTTACTGTTACAGATTTCGCTAGGTTACGCGGTTTGTCGGGATTCAACCCTTTTTCCATTGCCATGTAATAGGCTAGAAGCTGCAAAGGCGTGATGAATGCGATTGGCGTAAGTATTTCAGGAAGGCTGCCAGCAACTTCGAAGTATTTGTCTGATAGGCTCTTAATTTCCTCGTCTCCTTCTTCAATAACTGAAATTATTGTAGCACCTCTTGCCTTCATCTCCATTATGTTTCCAATAATGTTTTTTCGAGTTTCATCTTTGGGGCATATGAACACTACTGGAAACCCTGGTTCAATGAGGCTTATAGGACCATGCTTACTTTCGCCTGCTGGATACGCGATCGACGGAACATAAGCGATCTCCATCAGCTTAAGCCTAGCTTCGTGCGCTGTGGCGGAGCTTATTCCCCTACCTAAGAAAAAGAATACTTGTTTGTCTTTGAATTCCTTGGCAACTTTTCTTGCAACTGAATCGTTCTTTTTAATGGTATTTTCCACTATGTCAGGCATTTGACGAATCTTTGCTTCTAACTCCTCAATTTGGCGATGTCCAATTTTCCCCCGAATTTTTGCCACCCTTAGGGCGAGCTGAGCAAGAACAGATAGCTGAGACGTAAAAGTCTTTGTTGCTGCAACGCCAATCTCTGGACCTGACTGCTGAACTATGTATACTCTTGAAACTCTTGTTAATGAGGAACCAACTACATTAGTCAAACCAAGTATTGTTGCAGCGCGGTTACGAGCATAATCAACGGCAGCCAAAGTATCAGTGGTTTCTCCAGACTGGCTAACAGCGAGGATTGTGCTATTAATGTTCACAGCCATACCCTCTTGTTCAATGAACTCGGACGAAATCACTGGATGCGTAGCTAAAAATGCGAGATCCGAAAACATGTACGAGGCGGCAAGACAAGCATGGTACGATGTGCCCGCAGCGACAAGAAAAACCTCGCCAGCTCGATCCATGAAAGTTGCCATTAAATCAAGGTATAAATCCTGAAGCCTCAAAGTGTCTCTTAGACACCTTGGCTGCTCGTAAATCTCCTTGATCATAAAGTGAGGGTAACCTTGTTTTTCAGCCATCTCTGCAGTCCATTTAATTAGCTCGGGTTCTCTTTTAACGGGCTTAAAATCTTCTATCGTCCAGATTTCGTATTTGTCAGATTTGATTACAGCAATTTCGCCATTCTCAAGAATTACTGCTCTATTCGTCAAAGGAAGGAAAGCAGGAATGTCTGAAGCACAGTATGTTCCTTTTTCACTAACGCCGATGATGAGTGGACTTTCGTTTCTAGCACATACTATTGTGTTAGGTTCAAAGACTGATAGCACCGCAATAGCATATGAACCTCTAATGGTTTTTAATGCCTCACGCACAGCTTCTATGAGATTTATTCCTTTTTTCATGTTTTCCTCGATAAGATGGGGAATAACTTCTGTGTCAGTTTTAGATCTAAATTCATGTCCTAAAGCCTCAAGTTCCTTCCTAATTTCTAAAAAGTTTTCAACTATACCGTTATGAACGACCGCGATTTTATTTTGGCAATCAGTATGTGGATGGGCATTTACTTTATATGGGGCTCCATGAGTCGCCCACCTAGTGTGCCCAATTCCTATGCTTCCTTCCATATCGTCAAGGTTTAGTTCTTTATGAACCTCGTCAATTTTTCCTTGATCCTTCTTAATGTACATGGCGCCATCAAATAGAGTTACTTCTCCCACTGAATCATAACCTCTATATTCAAGTCTCTTAAGAGCGGCATGAATTAAAGGAGCAGCTTTACCTTCTTTCAATGCACACCCAAAAATTCCACACATACATAGAACCTCTTATCTTTATATCATTCCTTTTCTTTTTATTAACCACGTTACAGTTTGTTAACACAACACGTTAAATAAATAAAATAAAATTCATGATATTTATGCATTAATAGACAAATTATCCATAATATAATTATCATCTTTTCCATTCTAAAAGTAAACCGAAAACATGGACATAAAAAATTTAAACCAACCCTTCCAATAATCACTAGAAGCGGCCGTAGTCTAGCTTGGTTAGGACGCCGGCCTCCCAATCAATTTAGGAGAAGAAAGCCGACAGCCCGGGTTCAAATCTCGGCGGCCGCACCAATTTTGTAAAAAAATTTGAATGAGATAATTATCAAACGTGTTGATAATTTTTCATCTTCTTTTAATTTTGTTGATGTGCAATTTTCCTTTGATACAATCTTTTTGTTTAAGTTTGTTCTTAATTTTGTGTACAAAAATGTACTAATAAGATTTAAATATGACATGCGGGTGCTATAGAAAATTAACAAATCAAAACATAGGCGAAAAGAATGCAGCAAAGAAAAATATTTTTAGATGATGAAGAACTGCCAAAGCAATGGTACAGCATAATTCCCGATTTACCTAAGCCTTTACCGCCAACGATTGAACCGGACAAAAGACAACCTGGACCTGGAATAGTTCCGTTAATTTTTCCTAAGGCAATTATTGGTCAGGAAATTAGCAAAGAAAGATTCATCGACATTCCTGACGAAGTAAGAGAAGTATACAAGCTTTGGAGACCAACTCCGCTTTTTAGGGCTATGGCACTTGAGAAGGCTTTGAAGACGCCAGCCAAAATTTACTATAAATATGAAGGTGTTAGTCCTCCTGGAAGCCACAAACCAAACACCGCTGTAGCCCAAGCCTACTACAACATGAAGGAAGGCACAGAACGTATGGCTACTGAAACAGGTGCTGGGCAGTGGGGTTCAGCGTTGGCATTTGGTTGCATGTTGTTTGGGTTGAAATGCACAGTTTACATGGTAAAGGCTAGCTACAATCAAAAACCATATCGAAGAATAATGATGGAATCCTATGGTGCTGATGTTTACGCAAGCCCAAGCGAAGAAACAGAGAGTGGAAGAAAAATTCTGAAAGATGACCCAGATAATCCTGGCAGTTTAGGAATAGCGATAAGCGAAGCTGTTGAGGATGCACTTAAGAATGAGAAGGTTAAATATGGCATAGGAAGCGTCTTTAACCACGTATTACTGCACCAAACGGTGATTGGCTTAGAAGCAAAGAAACAGATGGAAGCCGTAGATGACTATCCAGACATAATATACGGCTGTATAGGCGGCGGAAGCAGCTTTTCAGGTCTTTTTTGGCCCTTTTATTATGATAAAGTTTCTGGAAAAGCTCCGAAAGATGTGCAATTCGTCGCTACTGAAGCGACGGCTTGCCCAAAGGTTACTAAAGGAGAATACACTTTTGACCATGGAGACACCGCGAGGCTTACTCCTTTAGTTCCGATGCACACAATAGGGCATGATTTTATTCCTGCTCCAATACACGCTGGAGGGCTTCGCTATCACGGAATTGCTCCAACCATAAGCCGATTAGTCTCAGAGAAGAAGATGCAAACGAAGGCTTACAATCAAGTTGAGGTATTTGATGCAGCTAAGATCTTTATAAACACTGAAGGCATAATTCCAGCTCCTGAACCTGCCCATGCAATTAAAGGGGTTGTCGACGAGGCCTTACGATGTAAGAAGACCGGAGAAAAGAAGACCATAATGTTCTTATTATGCGGGCATGGATATTTCGACATGCAGGCTTACGCAGACTACTTTAGTGGAAAACTATTACCCTATGAATATCCTGCAGAAAAAGTCGCAGAGGCAATGCAAAGATTAAAGAAATTATACCCGTGGTTGGACGAACTCAAGAAGATTATATAATAGGTTTGTCATCAATAACGTGTAATTTTTAATAAATGCGTTCCTCTTTTTCTTTTTCAAATCTTTTATATTGCATCATTATTTATTGTAAACCATTACTTTCTCTTTGGTGGACGATTTGAAACTTGGCTTTAGTACAGTGATGTATGAGAATTCTGGTTTGTCGCATCAGCAAATTGTGGAAAAAGCGGCTTTTCTTGGCTATCAAGGCATTGAACTTAACTTTAAAGAGTGGCCCACTGATTTTAAAGTGGATTCAATAAAGAATTCTTCACAAGAATATGGTATAGAGGTTGCTGCGATAGGTACAAGACATTTGTACATTACACATAATCTTTACCTTACCTCTCCTAAGCCGAAGGTTAAGAGGAAATCCTTCGAATATTTAACAGAATGCATGAAAATTGCCGATAAACTTAACTGCAATGTTATTCAGGCAGGCTGGGCATTTCAAGGATCAATTTTGGAGACCTCGTACAATGATGCGTGGAAAATAGCGGTAAATAGCCTAAAAGACGTAAGTAATCTTTGCAGACGATATAATAAAACCTTCGTTGTCGAATTTGCATGTAAACAGAATGCTCAATTGTTAAATACCTTGGATGACACACTGCGCATGCTTGACGAGGTTGGAGAAGACAATGTTTTTGTTATGATCGATATATATCATGTACACCAAGAAAATTACCCTCTTAGAAAATGTGTTCATAAGGCAAATAAAAAATTGGCGTACGTCCACTTGGCAAACAATGAAAGGCTACCTCCAGGAAAAGGAATTATTAACTTTAGAGAGTTCATTGATGCGTTAAAAGAAATCCATTATAATGGATACTTAATAATGGAATACGAAGCCAGATCAGAGATTGATAAGTCATTGAAAGATGCTTTAAATTTTATAATGAAGCTTTTATGAGTGAACTACCACAACCTTTTAGGTTGTGGCTTCTTGCTTCTGAGGTCAGACTCGGTCTCTGCTCACCCAGAGCATAGGTTTCCCTCGGCGAAACCGTTTCCGCAAACCACGTCTGGAAGGCAGGTTGCGATGGTCTCGGTCTCCACAAGCGCAACTTCGGCCTGTCCCACGCCCAGCGAGGAACAGTTATCAGTAAGAGAAAGGATGTGTTTCGGTATCATCCCCAGCCTAAAGTTCTGGGGACTTCCCGCCTCGTTAAAACTTAAAACTGCTGATTGTTCCATAACCTTTTCGAAAAAATTTGTAATAGATTTAAGAGATTTGGGTAAAAACAAAAAAATTGTTTATTGATATTAAGGGAATTCTGGTTCTTGATTAGTGGATATTGATTTTCTTATAATGAGTCTTGGTATTTTTCAAAGAGAAGCTCAAGAGATCTTCTTAAGGCTTCAGCTCTGCTTGAAAAGATTCTTTTTATATCAATCAATTGGTCGAGCTTTTTTAGGTAGTCCTTTGAGAGCGCTAGCTTTACAACGATTTCTTCATAATCTTTTGTTTCTACAGGTTGTTCTGCCAAGACCAATTCCTCAGCAAAAACTTAGCATTTTTAGTATATAAAAGTTATTGTTTAATTCACTTTTAACTTTACTTTATGGTTTCCAAAAATCATTTCTACATCTGTATTTTTTAACTATTTTACAATACTCTAATATTCTATTATAGTATACTAATATATTTAATCTAGATATACTCTTGGAAAGCTTTATATCTACGATTGTATAAATAAAAATCGAGCTTAAGGAAAATAAAAAATTAAGATAAAAGGAGATAAAAAAAATGGAGCGAAGTATTGAAGAGATAGCTAGAGAAGCTATCCCGCAGATAGCTGTGTTAGGAATCGGTGGAGCCGGGTGTAACATCATATCATGGATGAAGGGAAAAGAAGTCTCAGGTGCAAGAGTCTATGGATTAAACAGCGACGCTCAGCACTTAAGCATTACAAAAGCTGACCAAAGGGTACTCTTAGGATACAAGGTTACTGGCGGTCTAGGATGCGGAGGTTTTCCAGAACAAGGTGCAAAAGCTGCTGAAGAAAGCTTGGAAGAAATTGAAAAACTCATCTCAGGCATGGGGCTAGTCTTCATAACGACAGGTCTTGGCGGTGGAACAGGGACAGGCGCATCTCCCGTAGTAGCAAAATTAGCGAAAGAAATGGGTGCTTTAACATTAGCAGTAGTCACAACACCGTTCTCAGTGGAGAGAGCTAGACTCATAAAAGCAAAGGAAGGCCTGAAGAGACTTGTTGAGGTATGCGACGCAGTAATAGTTATCGACAACAACAGGCTCAGAAAGGTCGCAGGCAACTTACCACTTTCCGAAGCTTTCGCAGTTGCTAACGAGCTGATCGCAACCTTCATAAAGAACACTGCTGAAACCATAGCTACTCCAAGCCTCGTCAACCTCGACTTCGCAGACCTGAAAGCAATCATGATGGGAAGCGGAGTTTGCGCTATGGGTGTCGGCGAAGGCCAAGGAGACACAAAAGTCGAAGATTCAGTAGAAAGAGCGCTAAACGCACAGCTACTTGACATCGGCGACATAAGGAAATCCGAAGGTGCACTGGTCCACCTCGAAGGAGGAGATGACATGACCCTAGAGGACGTTAACAGAGCTGGAGAACTGGTCATAAGCAGAATATCTCCAACTGCAAGAGTCTCATGGGGCGCCCGCGTCAACAGCGCAATGCAAGGAACCATGCGTGCAACAGTGGTCCTAGCAGGAGTCGAAAGCCCATTCCTTGTAGGAGAACTCCCACCGCTAGGTGCGATGGCGGCTCCAGCAGGAGAGGGACAGCAAGTCGAAGTCAAGAAGGAAGCACCACCTAAGAAAGGATTCTTTGGAAAGCTCTTTAGCGAGTAAACACCTAAAACGTATAGGAGACAAGCAAAATCAACGAACCAATAACTTACATAATACTACTGTTTGCTGCTGTGGCGGTGCTGATAATCCTGTACATTGCTATAAAAGCCTTTAAACCTCCCACTATGTTTTTTGCATTAGACGAATCAGTCGAGCAGCTTGTAACCAAGCTAAGCTGTCCAAAATGCCGTTCAAGAAGATTGAAGCCCATAGGGCGATACACTATTGAGTGTGCGAGCTGTGGCTTCATATTCAGTGTAGGAATGGTAGCTAAAAAGCCAGTGATTTCAAGCTAATACGTTGCCGAATATAGGCTGACAGCAATATGGATCTCGGCTGATTCGTGTTCCCTTTTTTTAAAGATAAATTTTTGAAAGATTTGTTTTCATTTTCGTTTCCACAATGACTTGCAGTATAGACTTTTTGTTCATAACTATTTTAGGCATAGGTAACCGTTTTCGAAACATATTTACAATATCGCGCTATTACTCATGGAAGGACTGTGGTTGTTTAGGAAACAATATGTAGTAGTCTTGAAAATTCTATTGTTACTAACATCCGTTTATGTCAACGCAGGGTTCATGCCAAGCATTACAGTAAGGGCATCAAGCACGCCAAACATCCCATATAATCTTGGAAACTGGACTTATGTGACGAAGCCTGTTTATCCTGTAAAAATAAATGCTTCTCAGATTCCTATAGGTTGCAATTGGACGCTTGTTTATACCCTGAGATGTGATTCATTTTACCACATTTATTTTTATGGAGATTGGATTAGTACCCTAACAGACTATGACATATATGTTTACGATCCGAATGGCAAGCTTGAAACCCTTCATACTGAGGCAGCAGGGCTTCCTGAACATTTAGGCACAACTGTCGATGATCCGTTTTTCAAGCCAAATCATTCGGGGAACTATAGTTTTCTTATTGTTAACGACCTTAAGGAAAGCCATGGAGAAGCTGCAGCGACTTTTATGCTGATTGAAAATATCGAATGTAATAGATGGCATGAACGATATATTACTGGCAAAGTCAATTTTGAACATGTCTATAATACTACATGGGCTTACGAATTCTCAACAAACAGTAGCAGAGTTGAAGTAATAATCGACGTTCCAAACACGCTAGACATGTATGAAGCTAGGCTTTATATTATGGCGAATCCCAGCAAAAACCTTGGAAGTCTTATGAACGGTAAACCAGTAGCTTGGGAACCTGGTCTATATGGCATTCTCGATGCTTCAAAGATGTATGGAGGCTATAACTTAGAAGATGATGGATTTAAAATTTCACCTGCAACTGCAAGCTGCGAATACTTTGGAGACGACATGTTCATTAACTACACATCTCCATCAAAAGGAAGCACAATCTTATATCATCTTGTTTTGATTGGTGAAAATGGAAATGGCGTATTAAAGTTTATGATAAAGACCGACTTTAATCCCCCTGAAATCAGCATTCTGAACCAAGTTTCAACTGTTATTGAAGGAAATGAAACTATAATAACTGTAAATGTGAAAGATCAAGATTCTTTGAAAGCAGTTTTGTTGAAATATTCAAATGACGGTTGGAGAACTGTTACCTCAGCTTCGATGAGTCACGTCGCTAATCAGACATATAGGTGTACAATTCCAGCACAACCAGCAGGAACAACAATAAATTATGTGATTTCAGCCTCAGATATAGCTGGAAACGAAGCTGAGACTCAAGGAAGCTTTAAAGTCAAAGATCAACCTAATCTAACAATCTTCTTGCATCAGAATATAATCTATGCTAATGAGAAAGTTGAGGTCTCAGGACAAATGCCAGTTCCTGGAGCTGTGATAATGCTTAATTATACTTGCAGTGACAAAGAAGTTGTCCGATACGTAACGGTTAGCCAAAATAGCTCATTTACCGATTTATTCATGCCTGAAAAAATTGGCAATTGGACAGTCTCGGCGTATTGGCAAGGTGATGAAACCCATTTCGCGGCTTCAAGCGATCAAAAAAAGTTCGTTGTTCAGAAAGTTCCGACATCACTTAATTGTTCAATTTCTAAAGAAACAATAGATTTAGGAAGCAAAATCACAATCACAGGTAATGTTCATCCCATTAATACCGGGAAACCTATTAAGTTAGCCTTTACGATGCCTAATTCTACAGTCACCGAAAAATATACTTACGTAAATTCTGAGGGAACATTCAGTATTGAACTTACACCTCAAATGCCAGGAACTTGGAAAGTACAGGCGTACCTAGCAGGAGACAATGTGTATTTGCCTTCGACAAGCGAATCCTTACAATTTGTAGTTAATGATACGTGGTTAAATATCATAGTGTCTTTCATTTCTCAAAACCTCATATACATCGTAGCTGCAATAGGCGCAACAGTCTCCGCTGTGGGATTTTTCATATATTGGAGGAGAAGAGGAGAATAAAAGGAAACACGCAGTTTACCGTTCTATTTGTATGAACCCCAGAACGGCGTTGTTTTTCTCATTATTTCGATATATTCATTTAAACAATCCAGCTCAGATTGATCTAGTCTATCTTGAAATTTTGAGAGCAATTTTTTCACGTGGTCTTCCGAAACTTCAACATAAAGTATGTCTTCCTCTTTGAAGTGTCGACCTACGATAGGTTTATCCATTGAAATAGCAACCTGTTTCCCAACTTCAGCGGAGGAAATTGCCTCACCTTTCTCTTGAATCTGAAGTATCTCTCCCACTTCCTTCCCATCTGTGGTAATCAGTCGTACTCTGGGTTGAATTTTTCCAGCTAAAACATCAACTCCAACTATAGCCGGCTTGGCTTTCCTAAAGACATATCCTGGAAGAACCTTAACTTTGCCTGGTCTTATAAGCCTGTCAAATTCGGTTTTTTCTCGGGCTTCTTTTTCCTGCCTCATCCATTTCAAGTATTCGTCGACCAGATGATAGATTACCTTTTCCCTGAAAACTGGAATTTTCCGATTTTCGGCCTCTTCTACAGCGTCAGGTAGAATTTTTACGTTGAAGCCTAAGATAGCTGCGTACAAAGGCTCGTTTTCTTTAACCACAACGGCTTCTGCGATGTCTCTTTTTGAAATGTCGCCAACGTCGGCTAGTCTTACAGGTATGTTTTCTCTTTGCAGATTTTCAGCTATCGCCTCTAAGGAACCTAAAGTATCCGTTTTCAGAATTACACCATCAATGTTAGTTGACACTCGAATCTTCTGTACTTCCTCCGAAACCTCATTAACATAGTTTGCCAGCTCGGTTCGAGAAGGTACCACATAAATGGGAGCCCCAGCTAACGCATCATCAAGATTTGGCGCAACAATTTTAACACCAGCAGCCGCAGATACCTCGTCCACAACTGAAAATTTATCTCTCGGATCCCTAATTTCGTCAAGCGGTTTAGGTAACAGAAGAGCCCGAACCGTTGTTTCAATCGGTTTTTCTTTTCCGCCTAAAACTATAGTGTCATTTTTTCGAAGAACACCGTCATAGATGATGACATTAACCGTTGTGCCAAGCCCAGTTTCTTCTTTGACCTCAAGAACAGTGCCTTTTGCAGGACCAGTTGTAGTTTGAAGCCTATTCTTAAGGAATTGTTGCGCCAAATCTTGATGATGCGTTTGTTGCGTAAGCCCTATTAACACAGCTATAAGCTCTGTAATACCTTCACCTGTTTTGGCGCTTGTTGGAACAATAGCTATTGTACGCGTAAAATCGCTGATCCTGTCAAACCTATCTGCTCTGAAACCAATTTCAGAGAATTTCCCAATAATATTGTACAAGTGTTCATCTACGGATTGTTGAACAAACTTATCTTGTTTCTTGTAAGATTCCATGAAAGAAAGGGTAGAGTGAGGAATCCATCCTGATATTCGGTCAACCTTGTTCGCTGCCACGACAAAAGGCGTCTTTCTAGATTTTAGGATTTCAATAGACTCGAAAGTTTGGGCTTCAAATCCCTTAACAATGTCTATAACTAAAATTGCGATGTCAGCAACTCCGCCGCCTCTTCTTCTCAAATTCGTGAAAGCCTCATGTCCCGGCGTGTCAATCACTAGAAGACCTGGGATTCGTATATCCCCGCCAATCCTTTGAAGAAGTTGACCAGCCAATTCCTTTAATGTTTCAACTGGAAAGAAGCTAGCGCCAACGTGTTGCGTCATACCCCCAGGCTCTCTTGCTTGAACATTGCTTTTTCTTATTTGATCAAGCAGTAAAGTTTTTCCTGTATCAACATGCCCGAGAACGCACACAATTGGTTGTCTCAGCGGCATAAGGCTCTCCCCTCGTACGTTTATTTATAAATTTTTAGTTTGAATGCAAGCTTACTTGTAGAATCTGTTTCCAATCAACGTTTTCTTTTACTAATTTTGTTGCTTTTTTTATTCTTTCCTCGTCTGTTGGCTTAATTCTTCCAATGATTTTCTGTACCATTTGCAGGGTGGTATAAGTATCAAAGGGCACTAGAATTATGGGAATTCTAAGGTCGTCTGCTCGTGGAAAAATCTTTACGCTTGGGTACAAATTTCCTGTCAGAATCATCGCTGAAACACCTGCCTCTAAAGCAGTAAAAATAATATCTGTCCTGTCTCCTCCAGTTATGACAAGTTCGTCCTTAGCTTTTCGGAAGTATCCAGCTGCACTTTCAGGAGTCATTGCGCCTATAAGAACTGTCTGCACAGTTCTATTCATGCCGTCTTTGCCAGCTAGGATTTTTCCGCCAATTGCGTCTTGAATTTCCTTTACTGTGAGGGCGCTTAACGTTTTATCCTCAGGAATAATGCCTACAACGTTTATTCCGCTTTTTTCAAGTGCAGGTTTAATAACGTTTTTTGCTTTTTGCATTTTAGCAGAAGAAACCTGGTTTAAGATGACGCCTAGAATGCTGGATTTCCATTTCGAGATATAGTCTAAGGCTTGTAAAATGTTGTCTACTATGAGGTCGTTCTCGTACTTTTCGACAAGAAGTATTTTAGCACCAAAATCTGCTGCTAATTTTGGCACAGGACATCCGATAAAAGATCCAACAGATAAAGCTGGAGGGCCCTCAATCAAAACCAAATCTTTTTCTTCGGAAGCATTTTTATATGCTGTTAAAATTTTATTTGAAACCTTCTGTAAACTGACTTTAATAAACTGCTCTAGCAACATGTCTCTATGAACAACAAAGGGACAAACCTGATTTACATCAACTTCTAGATTCAAAATTTTTCTCATAGTTTCAGCGTCTTCGTCTCTTGGTTCTCCCTTTTCATTTAACGAGTACTGTAAACCTATTGGCTTAAAATACCCCACGCTTTTTCCTAAATCTTTAGTAGATATGCGCGCTAGCGCTATTGTTATGATGCTTTTACCTGAAAGTTCTTTGGTTGATGCTATATAGATTGCTCTTTTACTCATCTTTCTCTCCTTCCTAAGCCAATTTGTTAATTGCCATTTTTATATCTACTGCAACACATCCTTTTTTCTCGTTATAAACAAAGAGTGGATTTATTTCCATTTCAACAATTTCTCTAAAATCTGTCATGATCTGGGAAATCCTTAGGATTACATCAACTAGGGAATTGATGTCTGAAGTAGGTTCACCTCTCACGCCTCTGAGAAGCGTATACGCCTTTGTTTCTTCTATCATTTCTTCCGCCTCTGATCTTGTTATAGGACATAATCGGTATGACACGTCTCTCAGAAAATTGACGTAGATTCCTCCCAACCCAAACATCATGAGAGGTCCAAATTGCGGATCTCGAACAGCGCCGACAATTACCTCTTTGCCTTGAGGAACCATTTGTTGAACAGAGATTCCTAATATTCGGGCTTGAGGCATAAAACTGTGAACTTTATTCATTATGTTTTCGTAATTTCGTTCGACTTCCGCTCGCGAAGTAATGTTGAGGACAACTCCGCCAACATCCGTTTTATGAAGAATTTCTGGCGAAATGACTTTCATAGCTACAGGATAACCAATTAAATCTGCTATGTCTCCTGCTTGTTTAGATGAGTGGGCGACCATCACTTTGGGGACAGGTATTCCAAAGGAGTCTGCAATCTTGAAAGCTTCCTCAATTGTAGAAGTTAAACGGTCATCTTTTCTAATCGTATCTAACGTGTTTCTTACGATTCTATGGTCAACTTGAATTTGGAACATCGGCTCTTGCTTTGGCCTCTTTAGGATTGAGGCGTATTCATACATTTTCTTAAGAACAAATGCTGTTGACTCTGGGAAAGGATAATTTGGTATATCATTTTTTAACAGTGTCTTTATAGCAGATGAATCGTCGTCAAGACCCATAAAAGCAGTCACAATTGGCTTGTTTGATGATTTTCTGACTTCAGCAATTACCTCTGCAACTCTATCTGAAGGTGTCATCGCTTGAGGAGTTAGAATAACTATTATCCCATCTACATTTTGGCTTTTTAGCCCAATTTTGAGGGCCAGCTCATACCGTTTCTCGTCTGCGTCTCCTAATATATCTATAGGATTATTTAAGCTAGCATGCGGCGGTAAAGAGCAACGTAGTTCTTCTCTAAGATTAAGTTCAAGAAGTGGAAGGTTTAGACCCATTTTTTCGCATGCGTCAGCAACAAGGATTCCTGGTCCTCCACCATTAGTGATAATTAACACGTTTTTGTCTCTAGGCAACGGCTGATTTTCAAACGCCAAGACTAATTCAAACAGTTCCTCCAACTTATCAACCCTGATAACGCCTGCTTTCCTAAAAGCAGCTGAAAAGGCTACATCAGAACCAGCAAGTGAGCCGGTGTGAGATGAAACGGCCCGTACCCCCACATCGGTTGTTCCTGACTTTAGCACAATAACAGGTTTTTTCATTGAAATTTTCTTAGATACTTCAATAAAGCGAGGCCCATCTTTAACGCCTTCTATGTACAGTCCAACAGCTCTTGTCTGCTCGTCTTCAGTGAGAGATTCAAGGAAGTCTGCAGCTGTCAAATCAGCTTCGTTTCCCAAACTTATGAAACTTGTGAAGCCAACCTCGTTTTGGAGAGCCCAGTTTAGTATTGTGCTCCCAAGTGCTCCGCTTTGAGAAATAAAGGCAATATTTCCAGTAGTAGGCTTAGCTGAGGCAAATGTGGCGTTCATGCGATTTTGTGTATTGATTAGCCCAAGGCAGTTTGGACCTTGCATTCGAATGTTGTATTTTCTACAAATTGCTAAAAGTTCTCTTTCTAGCTGTGTTCCTTCTCTTCCTGTTTCGCTGAACCCTGCTGAGATGACAACTATTCCTTTTACCCCTTTTTTTCCGCATTCCTCAGCAATTATAGGCACAATTTTTCCAGGAACCACGATGACTGCTAGGTCAACCTGTTCCGGCACATCCAATACGCTGCTGTAACATTTCAAGCCCAGTATTTCGTCTGCTTTTGGATTAATTGGGAAAAGACGACCTTTAAACCCGTATTCAATAAGGTTTTTTACTATTTTGTGTCCTACTTTTTCTGGCTCTCTGCTTGCGCCAATAACCGCGATGGATCTCGGCTTAAAGAATGCGTCTAGTGGCATTCTACTGCCTCTAACTATTTAGTGCTAAGGCTTTGCGTTAGGAAAGCATTGTCGAATATTTATGTGTAGCTTATTTCAATATAAATGATAAAAAAATAATCTCTTGATGGTGTCGCTGCTTGAATTCCAAACAAAGTCATTGGCTAAGATCCTACGAGGAAAAAAAACTAAACCTGACTGAGGCTCTTGGAAAGATTAAGACTGGTGACCACATTTTCATAGGTTCTGCTTGTGGTGAACCACAGTATCTCGTTAATGGATTGGTGGAAAAGGCTAGCCATCTTGCTGATAACGAAATTCTTCATGTACATACATTGGGTGTTGCACCTTACGCCAAACCCATTTATTCCGACAGATTTAGGTTAAATGCCTTTTTTGTGGGAATTAACACAAGAGCTGCTGTTGCTGAGGGTAGAGCTGATTACACTCCGATGTTTCTTTCTGAGCTCCCGAAGCTCATATCCAAGGGCATGGTTCCGATAGATGTTGCGCTTATACAAGTTACTCCTCCTGACGAACATGGCTTCTGCAGTTTGGGAGTTTCAGTAGAAATTACCAAAACGGCTGCGGAGAAAGCAAAGATTGTAATTGCCCAGGTGAATCGCGAGATGCCACGTGTTCTTGGTGACAGCTTCATTCATGTAAATGATATAGATGTGATTGTGGAACACGATGAGCCCATCTTGGAAATTTCACGTTCAGACCAGGATATAGTTTCAGGTAAAATTGCAAAACATGTGGCCGATTTAATTGAAGACGAATCCACGCTTCAAATTGGTATAGGCAGCGTTCCAGACTCGGTTCTAGATGTTTTGGGAGATAAAAAGGATCTTGGAATACACACGGAGCTGCTAACTGAGGGCGTTGTCGATTTAGTTGAGGAAGGTGTCGTCACATGCGCGAAAAAGACGATTAATCGTGGAAAAATTATTGCTTCTTTTGCCATGGGGACTCGTCGCCTTTACGATTTTATCGACAACAATCCTATGGTTGAGTTTTACGAATCTGATTATGTTAACAATCCAGTTGTCATAAGCCAGCACGAAAAAATGGTTGCCATAAATCAGGCCTTAGAGGCTGATCTTACAGGCCAAGTCTGTTCAGATTCTTTGGGGTATCGTTTCTATAGCGGCTTGGGAGGACAGGCAGATTTTATGAGAGGCGCTAGCTTATCGAAAGGCGGAAAAGCTATAACTGTTCTTCCCTCAACTGCAAAAAAGGGTAAGGTTTCCCGTATTAAGTCTCTTTTGTCAAAAGGTGCCGGTGTAGTACTAACCAGAGGCGATGTCGACTATATAGTTACTGAGTACGGTGTGGCAGCTCTAAAAGGTAAAACAATAAAGGAACGATCTCTATCATTGATTAACATTGCGCATCCAATTTTCCGTAATGAGCTCTTGGAGTGGGCTAAAAATCATCACTACGTTCCACAAGAAGTTTTGCCATTTCCAGAGATTGAATATCCTGAGAATTTAGTAAGAAAGATTACATTAAGGAATGGTTCTAAGGTTTTATTACGACCTATAAAGCCTTCAGACGCCACATTAAAACAACATCTTTTTTATTCGTTATCAAAGGATGCGGTTACAAAACGTTATCTTGGATCACTAAAAGCTATGCCCCTAAAACGAGTGTGGCCGTACGTTATCGTAGACTATAAGGATGAAATGGTACTTGTTGGAACCACAATGGAGGAAGGAAGAGAAAGCATTATCGCTATTGGCAGCTACTCAAGAATCCCGAATACTAACGTGGCTGAGGTGGCATTTGTTGTCAGAGACGATTGGCAAAACCAAGGCTTAGGCACAACCCTTTTCCAATACCTCGCTGAAATAGCCCAGAAGTACGGAATAACAGGATTCACCGCTTGGGTCATGGCAAATAACAATAAAATGATTCATATTTTTAAGAAATCTGGATACCAGATGAAATATAGAATCGAGGGAGACCTCATTCACGTTAACTTGGAATTTAAAAAAACGTCATAGAATATTTTTGAGCTCTTATTTTACTGTTTCTTAGAGCTTTTATTAAAATTTGACACTATCTTTTCTTTAATCATCGCAAAATGTTCAGATATCTTTTCTGGAGCCAACCCTCTTTTATTGTAAGAGGAAAAAAATCTCTTGTATTCTTCTAAGTTTGAGGAGAGCTTTTCAGCAAACGCAGCGATATGAGTGCCCATAATTCTTTTATCGTCTGGTGCTACTTCTTCGTTAAATGGAACCTTCACTCCAGCATCCAGAAAGCCTTTAGCAACAGCAAATACATTTGCTCCCTTAGAGGGAATCTGCAACCCAATGTCTAAAACAGCCTCTTTAATATTGCAAGCGACGGATTTATAGCCACAAAGAAGCCCCGTAAGATATGAAGAAGGAAGACAGTTTAAACTTCCGAGATATCCATATTTTTTTCTTAATTCACTTGAGTGGGCTGAAGTAATAACTCTATCGCCTTTTACGTTAGGTTCTACAAGCTGAGCAATGATGTACTTCCCTGTTTTTCTAACTACTATTCTAGGAAGACCTGAAGAAACAAGTTTCTTTCTTAAGCTGTAATTTGTTTTCCCTTCTCTTCGCCTGCGATATGGAACATTGTATGTTGCTCCCTTACCCATCATCTTTTCCTCCTAAGACCGTGAACTTCAATGTAACGATCAAGGTCTGCAACAGAACGGAAAGAACCACTTTTCGTCATAATGTATAGCTCTCGATAAACCGTATCGGTGATTATATGCTTGTCTCTAAGTTCACGTAGCTTCTTTCTTTGAGCTCTAACTCTTTTTATCCAAGCCTCTTTTGCAGGAGTCCTTGCACCCTCTTTTCCGCTTCGACTTCCTTGTCCCCTTCTTTTTCCCTCTGTCTTCTTAGCATGAATTATCCGAGCACGAGCACGACTTATCCCTTTTTCTGGCACTTTCATTATTGCTTTATCTTTGATAAGCCTCCTTATTTCCTCTCTTGAAATCGCTGACTCTACATCGCCAATTCTTTCAGGGTCAATCCAAACTCTGTTTGTTCCTATCTTTAGGATTTCAGCAGCCATACGACGTTGACTTTTTAGACTCATATCAAAACTCTCCTTATGTACAATGTTTTTATTTCTTGATTTCCTTTTTCTCAGTTGTAGATTCCTTTAGTTCTTTGAATTCTCTCGGGTTGAGTACGCGGATTCCCATTTCTTTAGCTTTATTAATTATTTCAATCCTTTTTCTGTCGCCCACGGTATGAGCGATTTTTATAACTTCAAGATCAGGTTTAACTTTATCCAGGTCATCTACGTTAAAAACTCTGACTTCTACATGGCCAGAAGGGTGTAAACCTTTGGAATTTTTTGGTCCACCATAACCGGCCCCTGGAGATGATGGCCATCCCTTAACTTTTTTACGCATTTTGTTGTCTATTCCACGCGGCTTTCTCCAATTTTCTTTTAGACGCTCATATCGCCAGCTCTCTTGATGACGAAATTTTGGTTTCTTAGCCTTCTCTCTTTCCCTTTTTTCAACAAGGGCTTTTGAATTTAGTTGTGTCTCCGTCAATCTACCATACCCTCTGCCTTTTCGTAAATGTATATTCCGTCTAGGAACTTTCGTACATCTCGCCTTCTTACGACAGTGGCCTGTTCGATGTTAGCTGCAGTTTGGCTTACATCATCAATACTGATACCTTTAACTATAATATCATCCCCTTTAACTGATACAGATGAATTTCCCAGAATGAGAGCTTTACGTGGATTTCTTTCTCCAATGAAGTTCTCGATCGTTACATAGTTTCCTTGAACCTTCACAGACATAGGAAAGTGAGAATATACGATCTTAAGTTTGTAAGTAAACCCCTTTGCCACTCCCCTAATCATATTATTAATATGAGAAACTACGGTGCCTACAAGTGCAGATTCTTTCCTTCTTGACCTAAGTGCCGAAACTATTATTTTATCTCCATCAACTCTAATTGCAACCGGAACTTGAGAGAAATCTCTAACTAATTGCCCCTTTTCGCCAGTAACCTTAATGACCTTACCATCCAGAACGACTTTGACTTTTTCTGGAATCTGGACTATTCGGGTTTCTAAACGAGACATTTGAGACACCTATCAATAAACGTAAGCTAAGAGAAGTCCTCCGAGGTTTTTTTGCATAGCTTCTTTGTGCGACATGACACCTTTATGAGTTGATAATGCGAGTATGCCTATGTCCCTTGATGGAAGGAAGGTTTTTTCCCATTTTTCAATATCTTTAGTTTTTATTGCATATCTTGGTCTAACAGCGCCGCATTTGTTGATTCTACCTAAAAGTTGTACTCTGAACTTTCCAGAGCGTCCATCATCAATGAACTCGAACTCTCCGATGAATCCATTCATTTGGATGACCCTTAATACGTTACCAAGAAGTTTCGAAGCGGGAGCTATGATACACTCTTTCTTTCTTCTAATCTCGTTATTCATTATGGTTACTAATCCATTAGCAATGGTATCCAACTATGCATCCCTTCCTTACTGATACTTTTTGAAACCTAGCTTTTCAGCAACCTCTCTGAAACAGTGCCTGCAAAGGTTAAGACCATATTTTCTAATAATTGGCCCATAGGATCCGCACCTTCTACATGGTCTACTTCCTTTGCCGAATTTTCGTTCTTTTTTGGGAGTTAGGGAACTCATTTTAGTTGCTCCTAGGTAATTTCTACCCCTAAAGTGTCCTTTAAGAAGGATACGGCTTCATCGGTGGTTAATAAATGCTGCGAACCAACTTTAGAGTTTGCATGATGCCTATGTTTAACTCGGTAGCCAGGTCTTTCTAAGGTTACAGAGACATCCATACCAATAATTCCCAAATCTGGCGAATATTTAGTTCCAGGAATGTCGATGTGTTCTTTAATTCCAAAAGAGAAGTTTCCTTGTTTATCAAAAGACCGTCGGGAAATTTGGTTGTCAACGGCCCGTAAACTTTTAGCCAGAAATTCGTATGCTTTCTTGCCACGTAGCGTTACTACACAAGCAATAGGTTCCTTTTTTCTTATTCCAAATTCTCTTACAGTTTTTTTAGCTTTTTTGATGCATGGTTTTTGTCCAGTTAATTCTTCGATAATTTTTATAGCTTTTTCAAGAGGTTCACCTGACTTGCCAATTGACGAGTTCACAACTACCTTGGCAATTTTGGGTGTCAACATAGGGTTTTTGTCCGATTTTTCATCATGCCCAGGTGATTCCATTTTAGAGGCCCTCCTTGCTTGGTAAAGATATTCTCGGTTTCTTGTCTCCCACGACAAAGGCGTAGTCAAGAACTGTTTGATAGGTTTCTCCTATCTCGTCTTGTATTGTAATTAGAAAGTTTCTGCGTTTTTGCCCTGTCTGCTCCACAATTGATGTGACAGTTCCATATTTGCCAATGTTGTTTCCATCAGCAAAAACCACCAGAACCTCTTTGTCAAGTTTTAAATGTTCAAGAATTTGTTGTTCTGGGACGCTAATTTTTAAGGTGTCAAGAGTGTTGTAGACATATTCAGATGGTCTCTGAGGATCTTCGACGTGAACTAATAAGTTTCTTCCATCGTGAAGGTTCAGCTCGATATTTCCTTTTTCCAAAGTTTTTTTGTTCTCAATTCTGCATATCTTAAATTTGGCTTCATCTTCGCTTATGGGATGAAGAAATAAACCTTTTTCTGAAGGTACTACCCGATAGTTCTGACTAGTTTCGGGAATTGTAATTACATCCATTAAACCGACGGGAAATCGTTCGTCGCGAATAATTCGTCCGTCAACAAAAATTTTACCTTGAGAAACAATTTTCTTTGCTTCTCTTCTAGTTTCAGCTAGACCAAGAATCTCACGGACTACTAAGGCCAATGGTAAACATTGATGTATCGGATGGGGGCCAGGTAAAGGTTTAATGGTCCATACATAATCTTTTCTATGAATTGGCCAAAAACTTGGAGCCGACTCTCTTTTTAAGTGACCTTTGCCACCCTTTTTTCCCATGTTACTTTTCTTCCTCCACTTTTTCTTCTACCGGCTTATTGACCTTTTTTCCTTTCTTCCGGTTCTTTCTTTCGCCGAGTTCTTTTTCTTCAGGCTTTTCTTCCTCTTTTTGTCTTTTTCGTTCAATAATTTTGTTTCGCCATTTATCATCAAGGTTTAGCTTGATTATTTCAACCTTTGAGGGATGTATGGGCACTTGTATAGAAGTTCCATCAGCCTTTTCTCTAGTAATGCCATCGACGTAGATTTTGTATTTTTGACGGTTAACCCGTAATATTTTCCCCTCGTACCCTTCATAGTCTCCTCTTAAAACTCTTACTGTATCACCTTTTCTAACAGGCAAAGCTCGAGCACCATACATATTCCGTAAATCAGTTGAAAGGTGAGCTGACAAAATATTGCCTCTACTATGATAAGGCATCTCGTAAAGCATTTTCCTTTGTTTTCCCGGATCTTTAGTTTTTAACCTCATCTCGACTTCACTTGATCCTATACGATTATACTTGAGGCGCTTGCAATTCTAGGCCATCTTTCAGCGGCTTCTCTTGCTACTGGACCGCGTATTTCAGAGCCTCGCATTTCACCTTCAGGTGTCAATATGACGGCGGCGTTGTCTTCGAACTGCACCCAATTTCCTTCAGGCCGTCTATAGGGCTTTGTTTGTCTGACAATCACTGCTCTGAACAGCTTTTTTCTCATGTCTGGAGTTCCACGTCTAACCGAAACAATGACCATGTCTCCTACGGCAGCTGCCGGCACACGTCTCAGTCGTCCTTTATATTTTGTAACCTGGACGAGTCTTAAGATTTTGGCGCCTGAGTTGTCTGTGCACTTTAATAATGAGCCTGCTGGAAGCCCCGACGAGATTTTCAGTCTGTATCCGGCGGTTCCCTTTGCCAGTAAACCTCTTCCTTTTGCCTTGGCTGCCATTGGTCTCTCACTGTCCTATTTTTTCTATAACGACAAACGAAATTGTTTTACTTATTGGTTTGCATTCTGCTATTCGAACACGGTCGTTTTCTTGGGCACCAATGCATGGTGGGTTGTGGGCAGGAATGTGGCTGTGTCTTCTTTCGTAGCGTTTGTATTTTTTAATATGATGTACGAAGTCTCGGCGTACAATAACTGACTTATCCATTTTTGCGCTTGTCACTACACCATCTAGAATTCTGCCTCTTATCTTAAGCGACCCGTGAAATGGGCAGTTAGGATCGTTGCAGGTTTTTTCTGAAGTTGATTGTGCAGATGCCATCACCAACGCCTCCTTAGTGTTTTTTTAACGCGGTCTTCTGGTCGTCCAATAAGAACTTTACCATCGACCTCTATTACTGTTTTGTCTGGAAGAGTGAAAAGAAAAGTTGAGGTTTCTTTAATGATGCGTTTTTCTTTATTCCCATGCAATACTGTTAGTGTCTTTTGCGTTTCATCAAGAACTTTTCCTCGTATTCCGATTTGGCTTCGATTAGAGCTGCGAACGACTTTTGTTTCAAGACCTATAAGCTCGTGTTGAATAAAAGATTCCGCGATAATCATTATTGTTTACCTTCCTTTGTTTTTTCATTAATAACCGTTTGGATACGGGCTATTGTTTTTTTAAGGTTCCGAATTCTTGAAGGATTTTCCACAGCGCCACCTGCCTCAACCATTGTTCTCATCCTTACCAGTTCTGTTTTAAGTTCACTAAGTCTTTTAAGCAGGTCCTCAGACGGTTTTTCCCGAATTTCACGAATCCTTTTCATCACCATCTATTTTTTCGCTCTCCTCTTCTTGGTTTTCAACATCGGCTTCAACCGTCTCATCAGAAGAAACATCAGCATATGGCTGATTTTCCAGTTCTGAAACCTGCGTCTCTTCTATTTTTTCTTCAACCTGTTCTGAGGGTTTCTGCGGCTCAGGTTCGATTTCTAGTATTTTTATTTGGTCTGGAAGCTCTACGCCTGAAGGCATGATTGTTACTTTTACCCCAAATATTCCGGGCTTTAGCTGGCTGTGAACAACTGCTCTTCTCACAAACTTCATTGCAGGATCTCCGCTTTTAGGTACATATCCTTCTCGGAACTTTTCACTTCGAGCCCGTTCTGTCCTGAGCTTACCGCTTATAATTATTTCTGCACCTAGAGCTCCTGCCTCCATTATTTGGGAGAGAGCCCAAAATCCTGCTCTACGAAAGTGTACACCTCGCTTGAGTGTGGTTGCGATTCGTGAAGCCATGACGTGAGCGTTTAATTCCGGAACCTCGATTTCGGCGACTGAAACTTGAGGGTTGGGTAGTCCAAATTTGTCTTCCAGTGCCTTTGCGAGGTTCTTAATTGTTGTTCCTCCACGTCCAATTATTATGCCTGGACGCATTGCGTAAACAACGATGTTTGTGCCTAGAGGTGTTTTTGTGATGTCTACACCTCCGTAGCCTGCTTTCTCAAATTCTTTCCACAAAAATTCGTCTACGCCTGTTTTTTTGATGGATTCATCAATAAAGTGTTTGATGGACGACACCTAAACTTCTCCTCCTACTTGTGCCAAAACAATTTCGACGTGACACAAGGTTTTATTCTTTGGAGTGGCTCTCCCCATAGCTCTTGGAATAAATCTTTTAATTTTGATTCCGGGATAAGCCGCGGCGTGAACTATTTTTAAGTTTTCTGAATCTAAGCCTTTGTACATAGCGTTTGACTCTGCGCTTTCAATAACCTCAAGTATTTTCTGGGCTGCCTTAACGGGGTATCTGCCAGCGGCAATTTTCTGAAGGTCCTTCCTGTGGGGAAGAGTTTTCTTATGTTTCCTGTACGGAACAGACCTTTTTTTCTGCTGGACTTGTTCAAGAAAAGATTTGGCAGCGTCTAACTTCATTCCTTTTATTGCTGCACAAACTTCTACAGCTGCTTTTGGCGATACTCTCAACTCTCTTCCGCTGGCTTTAACGGTCGTTTCCGGGTCTAAGCCCACTACGGAGTATCCCCATTTAGGCAATTCTTGTTCACCGACTTTCATTGAACAGATGCATAGTGGTTTATAAGAATTATCTTTTTTGGTATGCATTTTCCCGAATTGTTCGTTTTTTGGGTTTCACTATTTTGCCCTGTTCTATGAGTTGAGGAAGTTTTTATTGGAGACTTTCATCAAAATGCTACATAATTTCTTTTAATCATTGTTGTGTGTGCCATTTTTTGTGTGATAACTTATTTTCAGATATTCAATGTTAAAAGAAGTGTTTTCTGGGAAAAATCTTATATTTTCTTTCATCCCCTTTGCTTTAGGGGATTGGGTTTTGGATTTTGAAAGGAAAGTTTTAGCCTTTCATTACGCTTGGTATGGTGTTCCTTGGGGTCCTGGGAAGCAGTGGCAGGGGTGGAAAGATGAGGCTCATAATTCTGATAAAATAGTTGGAGGAAGACGTAACATAAAATCTCCTCATTACCCTCTTGACGGAGTCTACGATTCATTGGACGTTTCTGTCATAAATAGGCAGCTTATTGAGGCGAAAGAGGCGAACATAGATGGGTTCATCGTTTCGTGGTGGGGTTTTGAAAGTTACTCTCATAAGGTTCTTGAGGCTATGTTAAATTTGGCTCCTAGAAATTTCGTAACTATCTATTATGAGACAGCGATGACGTTTAAGCAAAGAGATTTGTCGCGTGAGAATGCGATTGAGAGAATATATTTGGATTTAAAAAGGCTATTGGCAGAACAGGGCATAAAGGATCAATGGATACATGTTGACGAAAAGCCTCTTGTTGTGTTGTATATTGTTGAGAACTACAGGATAGATGAGTGGCTTGTGATTAAAAGAAAATTGAGCGATGATGGCTTTGAGCCTTTTTTCCTTGGAGACACATATAATGCGGAGTACTTGGATGTAATGGATGGTTTACATACATATAATCCCGTGTGGATCACTTTAAGTGGTTTGAGTTTTGCAGAAATCTATGATAAAGTTTCCTTAAAAGTTCATGATAAAGACAGGCTTTTTGCTGCGACAGTGTGCCCAGGCTACGACGATAGGAAGGTTAGAGATCCTGGGCTTTATATCAGTAGAGCCGACGGTCATTACTATAACGCGTGTTGGGAAGCATCAAGGAAAAGTAAGGCAGACTGGGTTCTTGTTACTAGCTGGAATGAGTGGTTTGAAGGCACAGAGATTGAGTCAAGTTTAGAGTATGGAAAAGACTATATTTACCTCACAAGGCAGAATACGATGAGTTTCAAACCTTAATGGGCTAGATGGCTGCATCGTTTATGTTGCGTTTTTAATTTGCGGTTAGTATTGGACAGCTGGTTATAGGAAATTTATGTTTTGTGCGTTTTGGATTGTGAATCTTCCTTGTGCAGCATTTTTAATATGTTGACTGTGAACTGTTAGGTTTTCAAACGATACGTTTTCAACGAGGTGTTTTTCATCGTATCCATGTATTATTGAGAATGGAAACGGTCCGTTGATCACAGAGATGTTTTTGACCTCTATGTTTTTGATGTGCCCACGATTTACGGCGTATTTTTCTTGCTGATCTTTAGGTACGCTGAGTACTCCATCCCACGCTCCGTGTAAGTAGCGTTTGTTTACTTCTTCTTGATCTTTTGGGCTGTCTATGCTGTATCGGGAGAGAAAGATGGCGAAGTCAAAAAGTTTGTGTCGAGCGTCTTCTACACGGATGTTTTCGTATCGGATGTTGTCAACAACTGCGTAGTCGCCGTTGTGTATGCTAAAGACTGCTCCGCGTTCAACGTGAATTACGTCGCAATCGTCGAAAACTATGTCGTGAAGTCTGTTCGCCCTAAGTTCAAACCCAATCTCAAGGCCGTTTCCCCAAAGCCCGTTCCAAAAGACAGAGCGTGAAACTCTTACTTTTTCAACTCCGTTTTCAGGTGGGTAATCCCACGCTGCTTTGATTGCTATGCAGTCGTCTTTTGAGCGGATGAAGCATTCGTCGATTTTTACATTTTTGCTTCTTACAACGTCTATGCCGTCGTCACTTCCATTATCACTAACAATTTTGACGTTGT
>JAGTQS010000063.1 GCA_018397055.1 Candidatus Bathyarchaeota archaeon
AATGTGTAGCAGGCGCAGCTGGTAGAATGGGAAGCACCCTCATCAAAGAAGCAGTTGCACGAGGGTTCACAATTGTCGGCGCAGTCGAGGGTAAAGGCAACCCGAATGTAGGTAAAACCTTGCGGGAAGCCGGAATATGCGATTCGGACATTAAGATAGTGGACCCATCCAACCTTGAGGATGCCGTGAAGGATGCTGATGTCTATATATCATTCACGACACCTGAGGCTGAGGTGGCAAATCTTCCAGTCGTCGCTGACTTAGGAAAAAGAATAGTCATGGGAACAACAGGATTAACGGCTGAGCAGATGCAAAAAATCAAAGACGCGATTTCTAAAAAGGTTCCAGCGGTAATTTCTCCAAACTACGCGATGGGAGTAAATATTATGTTCCAGCTTTCAAAAACCCTTGCACGTCTGCCGCCTGATTATGACTTCAGCATAACCGAGGTTCATCACACTGGAAAAAAAGATGCGCCGAGTGGGACTGCTAAGAAATTGGGTGAAATTATCTCAGAAGCCCGAAGATACACGACAATGGTTTATGGAAGAGAAGGAATTAACCCTAGAAAACCTGGAGAGCTCGAGATTCTGTCCATTAGAGCAGGCGGGGTAGCTGGAATACACGATCTAATTGTGGCTGGGCCGCATGAGATGATCCGAATTGAACATACGGCTTTCTCACGCAGTGTTTTCGCTCAAGGCGCCCTTTACGCTTCTGAGTGGATATGCAAGCAAACAAAGGCTGGAATCTACAGCATGGAAGAAGTGTTAAGCTAGAACCTAAAAACTTACGGAAGGGCAGGACGAAAATAATGGCTAACAGAGCTGTCGTAAAGTTTGGCGGAGCGGACCTTGCTACAGGCGAAAAAATTAGAAAGGCAGCTAAGATTGTTGCAGATTCAGGATACAAAGAACTCGTCGTCGTAGTCTCAGCGATGGCCGGTGTAACGGACAATCTTACCAAGCTAATTTCAGAAATAGGCATAGCGGACGCTCAGGATTACGCTGAGATCGTGTCGATGGGTGAAAGGACGAGTGCTCGAATCCTATGCTCCGCACTACGTTCGTTAGGTGTTGACGCAGAATACTTTGATCCAAGCCAAGAAAACTGGCCAATCATCACAGATTCGAATTTTAAAGATGCAACTCCGAACATGGAAAAAACTTGTGAGCGCGTTAGACGGTTTATTGAGCCTCTTCTCGGCAAGAAGGTTGTGGTGGTCTGCGGGTTTCTTGGAAGAGACGAAGAGGGCAACATTACTACACTTGGAAGAGGAGGAAGTGACACAACCGCTATGGTGCTTGGAAACTGTTTGAAAGCAGAAGAGATTGTTCTCGTCAAAGAAACCGAGGGGGTCATGTCAGCAGACCCAAAAATTGTTCCAGAAGCAAAGCCTCTAAAGAAGCTGGACATTCACGAGATGTTTGCACTTTCGCATGGAGGCGCGAAAATAATTAAGGCTGAAGCACTAAAATTCAAGCTTCCTGATCAAAAACTGAGAGTGGTCAGCTTTTCCAACGGCATCTCGTCTGGTGGAACTGAAATTTCAGGCGTCTTTAATTCAAATTCATGCGAAATAACAGATAAGAAAGGCCTCGTAGCAGTTAGCATGATTTGTAGCATAGACCCATCGAATGTGAGTAAAATCGTCTCATCTTTCGGAAACAGGCCAATCTATGGTATCAGCACTGGGAAGGCTTCGCTTACGGTTTTCACGTCTTCTGAGGAGCCTAATAAATTAATTAGTGAACTTCACCGTTCCGAGTTGTGTAAGGCTTTAAGCCTAAGAACAAATGTTGGGTTAATCGAGGTAACTCACCCGTCTTTCATAGATTCGCCAGGATGGGTTGCCAAGGTTTCAGGGGCTTTGGCTTCTAAAAATATTAATATAATTGAGGTTACGAGTAGTAAAGCCACAATAAGCATATTCATTGACGATAAACTGGTTGAAGACGCATTAAACGTTGTGAGGGACATAGTTTGAAAAGAAAAGTTGCAATATTAGGAGCCACAGGAGCGGTTGGACAAAGGTTCATAGAGCTCCTCCAAGGCCACCCGTGGTTCGACATAGAAGTCCTCGCTGCATCCGAAAGGTCAGCGGGCAAAAAATTCAGCGAAGCCTGCAAATGGCGGCTGGAATCTGAAATGCCCAAGGAAATAGGCGAAATGCCAGTTGTCAACACAACCCTTAAAGAGGTAAAAGAAGCAAGCAACATAGACTTTGTGTTTTCAGCCCTTCCTGGAAACATAGCTGGACCAATAGAAACAGAGTTCGCCGCCGAGTTTTCAGTAGTCAGTAAAGCAAGCGCGCATAGGATGGAAGCCGATGTTCCACTCATAATTCCAGAGGTCAATCCCGAACATCTAGGGCTTATTCCAATTCAAAAAAAGAACCGAGGCTGGAACGGCTTCATATCTACAGATCCCAACTGTAGCACAATACAGCTTGCTATAACGCTTAAGGCGCTGATGAGATTTGGCGTAAAACGTTTGATTGTCTCAACGATGCAGGCCTTAAGCGGCGCAGGCTATCCAGGGGTAGCCTCACTGGACATTATTGACAATGTTGTCCCGTTCATTTCAGGCGAAGAAGAAAAGATGGAAAGCGAAACGAGAAAGATCTTGGGAACTTTTGACGGCAAACAGGTTCAGCCAGCTAACATGACTATAAGTGCCAGCTGCCACCGTGTGAACGTGAAAGATGGCCACCTTGAGGCTGTCTATGTAGAACTTGAGCAGAAACCGAGTGTTGACGAATTTAAGGCTGCACTACGAAACTTTGTTGGTGAACCCCAGAAACTTAAGCTTCCTTCAGCCCCTGAGAAACCCATAATTGTCCGAGAAGAGGTTGATAGACCACAGCCGAGATTCGACCGTGACGCTGGGAAAGGCATGAGCATCGTTGTCGGACGAGTCAGAAGCGACTCAATCATGACTTTTAAGTATCTTTGCCTTGGACACAACACAATTAGAGGCGCAGCTGGAGCAGGCATTCTCAGCGCGGAGCTTATGGCGGCAAAGAAACTCATTTAATAATAAATCAAAAAGGCATCTACTATTGTGTAGTTGGCGACATCGATGGCAAAATTTATTCATGAGTACTTCGAGAATAAAGATGGAGTATTATATATTGACGGCGTGTCATCTCTGAAGCTAGCAAAAGAGTTTGACACGCCCTTGTACGTTATGAGCGAACGAAGAATCAGAGATAATTTTCGACTCCTTTCGAAGGCCCTGACCAAACACTACAGCAAGGTAAGAATCTATTACTCTGCAAAGGCTAACACAAGCCTTTCTGTTCTCAAAATCCTTTTAAGTGAAGGCTCATGCGTAGACGCAGTTAGCCCAGGCGAGGTTTACCTAGCACTCAATGCCGATTTTCCACCTGAAAAGATTCTGTTCACAGGAACAAGCGTGAGAAACGATGAGCTTAGGTTTCTCGTAGAATCAAACGTGACGATTAACGTAGACTCGATTTCTCAATTGAAGAGGCTGCTTAGATTTCATGTGCCTGATCTGCTTTCTGTAAGGGTTAATCCTGAGGTTGGCGCTGGGCACCATGAGCATGTCGTTACTGGCGGAAAAGCCTCGAAGTTTGGAATCTGGCAGGGCGATGTTGTTGAAGCCTATAAAACGGCGAAGAAAGCAGGCGTCAAAAAATTCGGCATCCAGATGCACATAGGCTCTGGGAACCTTACAGTTGAGCCTTACCTTGAGGCGATTGAGAAACAATTGCAGATTGCTGGTCACGTAAAAAATGAATTAGGCGTTGACTTCGAGTTCATCGACATAGGTGGAGGCATCGGGGTACCCTATCGACCGGAAGAAAAACCCTTGAACATAGACGAGTTCGCTGAAAAAATTTTGGAACTATTTAAGAACAAAACCAAAGAGTACGAGCTCGGAGAGCCTTGGATTTACCTTGAGCCTGGCCGGTTCATCATCTGCGACGCCGTGGTTCTTTTAACGGCAGTAAACACGGTGAAGGCTACGCCCTTCAAAAAATTTGTCGGAGTTGACGCAGGGTTTAATACGCTCATTAGACCAGCGATGTACGGCTCATATCACCCGATAGTTGTGGCGAACAAGTTAAATGAGCCTGAAAAAGACATTTACGATGTCGCTGGTCCACTTTGCGAGTCAGGAGACATCATTGCCCGTGACAGGAAATTGCCCAAAATTGAGGAAGGTGACTTGCTGGCTGTCTTAAATGCTGGGGCTTACGGATTTTCGATGAGTTCGCAGTACAATTCGAGGCCTAGATGCGCTGAGGTTCTCGTGAAAGATGGTGAATATGTGCTGGTAAGAGAAAGAGAAACATTTGAAACATTGTTGGAAAGACAAACCCTTCCACCGTGGCTTAAATAGCCGTCACCCAAAAATGGATGTCAGTATTGTCCGTACTTTTTAGCTGCCTTAACTATAGCAAAAATGTTTTCGTCCGGCGTGTCTCTTCCAACTTGGTCTCCTGTTGAAAGTACGTAGCCTCCGCCTTCTTTAGCTGCTTCGATGCATTCTTTAGCCATCAGCTCAACTTGCTTTGGCGAGGCGAACAGAAGCTTAGTAGTTTGTATGTTGCCCTTTAAAGCGATTTTTTTGCCATAAAGCCTTTTAATTTCAGCTAAGTCGCAATCGCCGTTTGGAGGGGGCTCTAGAGGCTCAATAGATGAGAGGTTAGTTTCGGCAACGGCTTTTTCAACAATGAACTTTTCTCTGCCACATGAATGCAGGTGTGAGGGTATTCCAGCTTCTTTGGCCATTCTCGTTATTTTCTTTAGTGTTGGCAAGCTAAGCTCCACGAAGATTTTTGGTGACTGAAGGGTCAGTAAGCCAGAGGCGCCTATCATGAGGAATTCAGGCTGAAATTTTAGTCCTTTTTCAACGTAGCTAATAATGTAGTCATGGTACATCCGCCTGTATTCTTCGATGAGGTAACGCTTTTGCATGTAGAGTCTACAGATTTGAGGCAAGCCGCCGTCAATCAGGCCATATAGGTCTTGAAATCCAGGCAACCCAACGGAGAGGCCTGTTGTTCCCAAGTTGCCCATTGCTTTCGCCATAGTGGCGTAGGCTTCGTCGCTTAGGTTGGAGGGGTCGGGGTAAAAATATTGTAGGTGTTCAAATTCTTTTTCGAAGTCTTTGAAAAACTTCCTCGTGGTCCAAGGCGGCTGGTCTTTGTAATAGTTCGTTTCAGACCAAAGTTTGCCTTTTGGTGTTCTAAGATATGTTCGGACAGTGATAACGTCACTTTCCTTGTTCATGATTATGTTTCTGAATCTTCTTTTGTCTTTCTTATCTCTTGGACGCTGAGAAGCGTCAGAGTCAACTAGGGGTCCTAGGTATCCGCCGTACTGCCACCCGTCTATTTTGTAGTATTTTACAGCTTCAATGTAGGCCTTCCACAAAGGCGGATTTCCATACAAATAGATTTCCCAAAATGGCTTGCCAGTTAGCTTTGCAGGAACCATGTTTGAAATGTCTGGAGAAGCAGGAACACGGTCTGGCTGCTCATTCCGAAAGGCCGTAAGCATTCTTTCTTTAGCTGTTAATACTTCAGTCAGACTCGATGCCTCCAAAATCTAACTCGTATTATGAAATATATTGGCTCCTGGACATGTATTTTGCAACGACCAACACGTGGTCTTTGTCGTACGGTTCAAGGCGAACAACTTCGGAAATTACAAATCCGTTTTCTTTAAGCACGTTGATTTCTTGTCTATATACTTCTGAAGGTTCCATAGTTACATCAATGCTTCGAGATTTAATCGCTAACATCGCCCAACCCTCTTTTTCAAGAAACAATCTAGCGTTGCTTACAAGGAGTTTTGCTTGTTCAGGCTGAGCGACATCACAGTAGATTGCATTTACGCTCTGAACGATTGATGAATACTGGCTAGGAATTCTGGCATCAGCCAATATAGGAGCCATGTTACCTCTATACTTACAAACATTGTTTATAAGGTCCCTTATCGACCTCGGTGCAAACTCCACGCAGTATACATAGCCATTGTTTCCAACTATGTCCGACACATGACTGGCAGTTGTTCCAGAGGCTGCGCCTAAATACAAAACCCTGCTACCCAGCTTAATGGGCAAATGCTTAAGACCTTTAAGAATTGCACCGGCCAGCTTACTGCGAAAAGGATCCCAAAGCCTGTATTCTGCGTCGCTGATTCTTACTAGACGTTCGCCGTACACGTTTCTACCAGGAGACAAGTTCAAAGTAGCAAGTCTAGGCGACTTTTCTTCAAGAAAAACCTGGAATACACCTTCAAACGATCGGTGAGGCTGAACCTCAGCGTCCATGTTTTCTCCTTCTTCTCGAAGGTTTCATTTTTCCCATTACTTTAGGAGGCCTTTTTTCATGCGTCTTTGGTTTAGGCTCCGGGTACTTTCTTTGGAGTTCATCAACTCTTTTTTCGAGATCTGCCTTTAGTTTGTCGCCAATATAGGTTCCGCTGAACGCGTCAGTTCTAACAGCAATTGCAAGTTTACCAGAGAAAATCCTCGCAACCTTTCCTCTGAGCCGGCGGTTTGACCCGTGAACCAAGGCGTGCTGGAAAATTATGCCGTGCTTTGGTGGACGAGCACCAGTTGTCAGTGACCTGAATAACGCTTTTTCCGCTCCTAGAACCTGTATTGTGCTCGCAGGCATCTTTGCCAGATTCATCAATCCGCCAGCTATGGCTATAAGCCTCGCTCCTAACGTTGCTCCTGAAAGGAAAGAGGTGTTCGGCGCCACCTCCTCCATCAAATCTTCAATATATTTTTCCGTGCTTGACTTTTCTTCAAACAACCCTAGAACGCAACTGCATAATGATTGAATTTGTATTATGTCCTGATCTTTAAGTTCTCCGCCCATTGAGGATGCCGCAGCTTTCGCAATCTGAGCAGCCTTGTTTTGGGAAATACCAAGTTTTTCTATATTTTCTTGAGTGAAATCTTTTTTTCTACCGAGGTTCTTTACGAGATTTGCGTACACCTCGTGTTTTTCCACAAGCCTGTCTAGCTCAGGAAAATGCAGTCCATACCATTCGCGTATACGGGTTGAAATAAGATTCAAAGTTTTATCCATGTCGTCTAACGCTTGAACAGCTTGCACAATCATAAGGTCTCTTTTTTCGGTTGCCTTCCTTACTTTAAGCTGCGAAACCTCCATTGAAACATCGTGAATCCACCGAGAAAGTTCAGAGGCGTCTTTGACAAATCCCGTTTGAACAGCGTATTCGCCCATCTTTCTTCGGAAGTTCTCGCCTACTTCAGATGGAGAGACAACCTCAACTTCTACATTCAGTTGAGCTTGCACAGTTCGGCTAAGCGCAGGATTTTCAAAAACAAACTTTGTGAAACCTTTTTCTTTTAGTTCTTTGACGACTTCAGGTATCTCGCTTACATTTTTACCCGCGTCGATGTCCACAAGTTTAGCTGCGATTTCCAAGGTGTTTTGAGAGAAAAGTTTGTAAGCAGCGATCTTGCCATCTTCGCCGAAGCCTATAACTCCTAAAACGCTTGTGACCACAGTTGCCTTCAAAACATTCACCACGTCTCTTTACCCTTTATGGTTATACCCTACGAATAACCTTTTCCATAAAGAAAATGTGAAGCTGTGCTGAATTACCGCTTGAGCCAAAAAAATATTCCTAAACAGAAGATTATCAAACTATTCACAATGATATAACGAGAATAAGTAGATTCATTGCCAAATGATAAGCAAACAAAAATTCTGGAAGAACTTAAAATCGGAGGGGACTGCTTGAGCCTAAGACTGCTTCTCAGCCAAAAGGAATAATCCAACCTAACAAGAATTGAAACATAGGATCATTTTGGGGACATTAATTGGTGTGAAAAGCATGATTTTTCATTGTTTTTTCAATGGTTTCATAAAGGCCTTAGGCTTGTTTTCGAGTTTATTTTTTGCAACGAAGCCTAGGAAAACATTTTTTGAAAAAGCCTAGGAGAGAGAGTAGGTCCGTATTGGTTAAAATCACGCGAATAGCGTCAATAGACCGCAGGCTCAATAATATTCGGAAAATATTACGTGGATAAAACACAGTAGCTTCGAAGAAAACTCATTGTGGTAATTGGCTAAGTGCAAAAATAATGATGGCCATTTTGACGTTATTCGTGCGTTGAAAAGACCTATAATTGAAAATTATAGATTAACTACCCGTTTGCTGAAAAGGCAGGAATGCGGAAGATTGTAGAGTAGAAACCGCCTAGGCAAGCCCTAAGAATTGCTGAAGTATAAGGCAGCTAGGCTTCGGATGCACCTGATCTTGCGGTTTAGGCGGTTGCCCGTTGCTGAGA
>JAGTQS010000064.1 GCA_018397055.1 Candidatus Bathyarchaeota archaeon
AGAGCAGCGCTTACGGTCTTTCTCCCTTCATCAAAACTATGTCCACAAAACTGATTAAACACTCAATTACGACTAAGGTCTAATCAACTATTTCACGCCAAAAAAATGAGAGAGAAAAAAGCAAATCATAGTTGCCGCGGGAGAAGAATGCAAAGTAGCACTTTCAGCCTTTGGAAACCTTTCAAGAAAATAGAAATGAACTCCCAATGTTAATAATGAATTCTGGTGCTCCGGCCGGGATTTGAACCCGGGTTTCCGGCTTTCTTCCTTTTTGTTGTCGAAAGGCCGGAATACTTGGCCGGACTATACTACCGGAGCTTTGGGTTCTTTCTCTTTCACTGCAATAGGGTGTGTTTCCTTTTTTTAAGGTTTTCACTTTTGCTGGAGGTTGGTTGTGGAGGAGAATGTTAGGCTTGTGTGTTTGTTTATTGTTTTATGCTTGTCCTGAGAGAAATTGCATTTGTGCGAGTCTGTCCATGACTTCGACTATTTCTCTTTCGATTTCCCGTCTTTTTTCTTTGTAGGTGTCTTCGTTGAATTCTCCTTTTTTTCGTCGTTCGTCGAGTTTTTTCAGTTCCTCAATAAGTTTGTCCGCTTGTCTTTGCAGTTCCTTCTTTTTTGCATTAATGCCGTCAACATCGAACATTTCTGGTCACGCTTGAATTAACAGAACCATTTATTAAGATTTCCCAAGTATTTATTATTTTGAGGCAAAGTTTACGGCTGAAAGCATCTCCAGAATACCGGTTCTCTTCAAAATTGAAGACCAAGGCGAAGCGAAAGCTGAGCTTGTAAGATTCCTTTCGCCGAGAACCGTGGACTTGATAGTCAGGAAACTGCCTTTAGAGGGAAGAGCAAGCCTGCATCAAAACGAGGTTTTCTTCGAAGTTGCCTTACCAATCGGCGAGGAAAAAGCCAAAACCATCTCCGACAAGGGGATGATTGCCTACTGGCCAATGGGAAAGGCGGTTTGCGTCTTTCTTGACAAAGTTAGGCCCTACAGCGCCATTAATCCCGTTGGGAGAATAACTGAGAACTTGTCGATTTTTGGCCAAGTGAAAAGCGGGACAAAAATCAGGGTTGAAAGAGCGTAGATTTGTTTTTTACGTTGTTATGTTACTTTGTTCTTTGAGGTTGCCCTATTTTTTGTAGGTGCAGTTTCTGCGCTTCTTGTCGCCACCTGTTTTGCCAGCTTTTCCATCCTGTTTTTACGAGGCGTTCTCTTAATTCGATTTTCTCAGCAACCCAGTCTAGAATCGGATAAAATCGTTTGTTGCTTTCAAGTCTGTCTCGTGGCACTCCAACTTCGACGCACCATTCTATGAAGCTTTTTTCAACTCGCTTCTGCAGTTCGCCTGTGATCACGGTTTTTTCCACGTGGAATCCTTGTTCTTCCAAAAAGCTGCGGACGCCTGAAAGAATGTATCCGGAACACACCTTGAAGCAGGTTTGTTTGTCAGGCTGCATGGCTTCCACGATTTCTCTGCCAATTCTTCGAGCGTCGTCAAGGTAGGCTTTATTCTCGAAATTCGGAGGTTGAAAAGACGTGACAGGTATCCTGCGCTCCATGTATCTACGGTCTGGAAGCTTCAGCGCTCCGATTACGGCGCCTAAAATCAGGTCTCCCCAACCAGCATCGTCTATAAGAATTGTTTTAGTATAGATGAACTGGTCAAGAGCCATGAATAAGAACTCCTTTAGAAGAGAACGTTGCTATTTGAGAGCTCCGCTTCCAAATATAACTTAATCAGGCCCAATTTAAAACTTTAGCTTTTTCACTAAATAAGAAAGAATTATAAACCCATAAAAATGTTGGAAGGCTTTTCCAAAAGGAACTCTTGCTAAGAACTCGCTGCAAATTTGTAAATTTTGGTTCCTTTTCCGCTTGAAACAAAGGTAACGAGTCCTTGGCGTTGGAGCTCCTCAAGAAAATCTCGTGCAACGCTTAGCTTAAGGTTTAAACGGGAAGCTAAAGAGTAAGGCGTGAGAACCTTCATTCCTTGAAGCTCCTTTTCTATCCTCTTGTCCCTTGGATTAGGAACCGTTATACCCGTAATTCTTTTTTCAGCAGCTGAAGAGGTGCTGCTTGGCCCGCTGCTTTTCCCCTTAGGTTGGGTTTTTCGCTCCTCGGTTTCTTGGGATTTTGCCATTTGGGTGATGCTTTTCTTCTTTTTTCCTCCACCCATATTTTTCGCCTAACTCTGTTCAAGCATTGCTTAAATTTATAGGTTTCTCTAGGCAACTGCATCTATGTCTTTTTTGCTGGCTTTCTTCCACTCCTCAATTGGGAATCCAAGATTTTTCTCGATTTTTGGTCTATGAATCGAGTTCATCGTGCAGAACGGAATAATTCTTCCATCTGGCACCGCGTAGTGGATGCAGCACCGTTGAACTCTTTCAAGGTCAAAGTTATACGGGTCCATAAAGTGCATAGAAGAAACCATGAGCATTTTTCTGTGAAGATCGCCTAACGCATTGTAGCTGCCTGTTTTTAGCAGTGGCCAAATGTATTTTCTCAGCATTCCAAGGTTGATGTGGCGCATTGAGCCGATAATCTTCATTTTTAGTCTTGTTTCATGTCCCTTATCTGATTCCTCATAGACTCCTCTCATCAAATTGATGAAGCCGTCAACGTTTCCGTATTTTGTTATTGGAACCATTTTTCCGTCTTCAACAAAAACGTATGTAGCCATTCCACAATGAGGGTGAGCCGTAAATTCCACGTAACGTTTCTTTTTCAGGGCGCCCACAGCCTTAGACACCGGCACAACGGTTGAAACAGGGTAAAAGTCAGAAACCTTAATTTGGGCATTTGTTTGTTTTTCAACCTGTTTCATGAATTCAGGAATCGTTATCCGCATCTCCTTCCGTTGTTTTTCAGGAACTCGCCCACAGATGGAGACAGGTTGAAAGTTCACACATCGGACGATGTCGAAATTGTCCACTGCAAACTTTAATATGTCGCCAATCTGGTGGTCGTTTACTCCCTTAACCAAGGTGCAAACTAACACTATGCTTCGCAATCCTGCTTCTCTACAGTTTTCAATAGCTTGAAACTTAATTTGGGTTAAGTCAGCTCCCCTCGTAAATTTGTAAACGTCAGGTGTTACGCCGTCAAACTGCAGATAAATTGTGCTTACTCCAGCCTCTTTCAAGCTTCGGCAGTAATCAACGCTTGACGCAAGTCTCAAGCCGTTCGTGTTAACCTCAACATGCCTGATGCCCTTGCTCTTTGCCATTCTTACTAGGTCAGTTAGATCCTCTCGAATCGTCGGTTCTCCACCTGAAAACTGCAAAGCATCTGTGTGCACGGGTCTGTTGCTACGTAAGTTATCAAGCATCGCCTCAATCTGATCTTTTGTAGGCTCATAAACATAGCCGGTTGCCCCAGCCGTAGCAAAACACACTGGGCATCTAAGGTTGCAGCGGTTTGTAACGTCAATTATGGCGAGAACCGTGTGAGATTTGTGCTGAGGGCATAGGCCACAGTCAAACGGGCAGTTAAGCTTCGTCTCTGTTCTGGGATTCTCAACTCCGTTTCCAATGTATTCGTAGGCTTTAACTCGCTCGTACTGCTCATAGTCTGACCAGTAAACGTCCTGATATGAACCGTGTTCTGGGCATTCTTTTTTTATGTATACAATGTTGTTTTCCTCGAAGATTGTGGCATCCAAAACTTTCAGGCATTCCGGGCAAAGAGACTTGGTCTGTTTGATGACCTTCATTTTTCACCACTCTGGGTTGTAACATTTATTACATGGTTGAACGTTTTTTGTATAATAAGGTTTCCAAACCTCTCCTAAGGTGAAAGGTTGGTTTGCTGGAAAATATCAGTGAAGAAGCAAAGAACGCTTTGAGAGAAGCTGGACTAACCGAGTACGAAACTCGTGCTTACCTGTACCTCTTACAGGAAGGAATGTCAACAGCGAGGCAAATCAGCAACGAAGCGAACGTTCCGTACTCAAAAATTTATGAGGTCCTAAACTCGTTGGAAAGAAAAGGCTGGGCTAAGACCCAGACGGATAGACCTCGCCAGTACTATCCGAAATCTCCTAGTGAAGCTCTAGATGCAACTCGGTTGAGGCTTGAAAACATGATGAAGTCTTGGCGCAACACGGTCATTGAGGAACTTCAACCGTTATACGAGAAGAGAGAAATAAGGGAGAAGCCGGACATCTGGATTCTCCGGGGCGAATTCGACGCAATAGCAAAGCTAAAGGACCTCATCAACAATGCCAAAACGGAGTTGATGTTTGCGGTTCCGCTTTTAACAGAGCCTCTTCTTTACGCAATTATACCCTTTTTTAACGAGCTCATAAGAAAGGACATCAAGGTTCAGATTATGGTTACGAAGGACTTCAATTTTGACACTGAAATTTTTTCTCGAAACTACGAAGTTAGAAGAAGAGACAGCATGTTTGGCGGAGGCGTAATAGCTGACGGAGTTGAAGCTCTTCTCATACTTGGTGAAAAAAAGCCTTCATTAATCATATGGTCAGATCACAGCGGACTTGTAAAATTCGCAAAAGACTATTTCCAACATTTGTGGAACACAGCTAAGCCTTTATAACATTCGTCTATAAGCCGAAAATACTCTTAATCGTCTCTTTCAGCTGATGAGCTCCTTTGAGAAACAATGTTTTCTCATTGTCATCCAGTTTCCATTCGACGACTTTTTCAATTCCGTTGCGACCAAGTATAACTGGAACACCTATGCTAACATCTTGAAGGCCATATTCACCATTCAAAACGCAAGAGCAAACAGCAAGCTTCTTCTCATCCTTGATTATTGCTTCAACCATGTTGGCTGTGTTGCAAGCAGGAGCATAAATCGTTGCGCCCTTCTTGGAAATAACTTGTAACGCAGAGTCTCTTAGCTTGTTCATGACTTCAACACGGTCTACCTCTGAAATGGTTTTCTTTCGGTTTCCTAGTCTTACTTGGCTGAACACTGGAACCTGATTTTCTCCATGTTCTCCAATAACGTATGCATCAACATCGAGGCTGGAAACTCCGTATTTGGAAGCAAGAACCGTTCTTAACCTTGCTGAATCAAGCATGCCGCCGCTGCCGAGAATCTTTGTTTTGTCCATGGCTGTTGTTTTCCACATTACGTAATTCATCACGTCCATAGGATTAGTAAGCGTGATTATCACGGAGGCTCCGCCAAGTTTTTTTAGTTCCAAAGCCACGGATTTGATGATTTTTGTGTTTGCCTCAAGAAGTTCCATCCTTGATTTCATATCTGGGGTTCTTGGCTTTCCAGCTGTAACAACAATTACGTTTGAATCACTAGCTTCTTCGTAGCTTCCTGCAAGAACTTCTGTGTCATTTCGGAAGGCTATTGCCTGTGCAATGTCTAAGGCGTTTCCTTCAGCCAGTTCATGATAGACATCAACAAGAACAATTCTGTCAACAAAATCACGAACCGCAATTTCATAGGCAATGCATGACCCAAGATTTCCAACGCCAATAATTGTTGCCTTAATCATAACAAAATGTAAGGAGCAGTCATCGAATAACAGTTTCTCTAGAAAAAATCTTTGATAGGACTTAACCAGCATTCGCAAAAGCTTATTTGAACTGGGGAGGTACCATCACATAGTGACAATAAATGAGGACTGAGAACATGAGAAGAGATGCACAAAACACTGTTTACCTTATAGTACATGCAGACGACATAGGAATGTGCCATTCAGTTAACAAAACAACCATAGAAGCTTATGAAAGAGGAGTAATTTCATCCGGCAGCATAATGGTTCCATGCCCATGGTTCTTAGAGGCAGCTGAATACTTTCGAAAACATCCCGAACTTGACGTAGGAATTCACATTACATTGACAAGCGAATGGAAACTGTACAGGTGGCCTCCGGTTGCACCCAAAAACGAGGTTCCAGGACTCATCGACAACTACGGCTTCATGTACCGAACATCTAAAGAAGTCGCAGAACACGCAACTGGAAAAGAAGTTGAGACTGAAATAAGAGCTCAGATTGAACGCGCTTTGGAATTCGGGATTAAACCAACACACCTGGACACGCACATGGGCACAGTTCATTTCAAGCCGGAGTTTCTCGAGACCTATGTGAGACTGGCTGAGGAATTCGGGATTCCAGTTCTGCTTCACAGAGGCCCACCTGAACTCGTTGAAAAAGCATCAAGTCTCGTTCGGGAAATGCCGAGGGTTGTGGGGATTTCCGAAATAAAAAACTTTGATGAACGAAAAAGCGAATACATCAAAATGCTTGAGAACCTAAAGCCAGGTGTGAATGAGGTTATTCTTCATTTAGGCGGAGACGATGAAGAAATAAGAGCCATCATTGGACAGGATGCTCATCTCAGATATAAAGACTTCTTAATTTTCAGCGACACAGAAATTAAACGTGCTATTCAAACTCTGGGCTTGAATTTAATTGGGTGGCGAAACCTAAGGCGTTCATCACCATAACACCAGAGTATATGTTTTCCAGTGGATTTATCGGAAAAAAGAAAAAGATGAAACCCTCAATAATTACATGCTGTAATGTAACTGGGGATTTAAAATGGTTAAGACAATCAGAATTGTAAGTGAAAAAATCGGCATCGTCGAAGCTGAAATTGACGAACAAAAGAACCCGAACACCGCTAAGGCAATCTGGAACACTCTTCCCTTTGAAGCTCGAGCCAACACGTGGGGAGACGAAATATACTTCACCATTCCAGTAAAACTGAACGCCGAAAACGCCCAGCCAACAGTTCAACCTGGAGACCTAGGATACTGGCCGCCTGGACAAGGATTCTGCATATTTTTCGGTCCGACACCCATAAGCCGCGGAAACGAAATCAAACCAGCAAACCCAGTAAACGTGTTTGGAAAAGTAAAAGGAGACCCAAAAATATTGAAAAAGGTCAGAGACGGAGACAAAATACGAATCGAGAAAGCATAACATACATGTGCAACAGACTGCTCCGAATTTCCTCCACTTTTTGTTCTAAGCACATACGGAATTCATATCCCATAATCCACAGTTCCACAGAGCCTATATATATAGAAAAAATTTCCAGGTGCACGGAACAACCACGAAACATAGGAGATGGTCAAAAAAGCTGACCCGACTATATATACTCCCCTCTATCCATTCACAGAAAACATTCTAAATACTATCATTCTAAATACTATAAAAGAAAAAACTATGGTGCAAATCGGATATACCATGAACGAATTAAAATATAACGAGTCAAATCAACGAGAAGTTACCTAATTTTGGTTTTCTCCTCTTTTTGGTAAAACTTTGTCCACTTAAGTTTTCTCGAGTCCCGCTTAAGCTTAACAGCGTTCTTTCTACACTTGCTTGAACAAAACCATAGTATTACGCCATCACTTCTAACGAACATGATACCGGTTCCCTGCGAAAACTCGTCGCCGCAAAAAGCACATTTTTGAACTTTAGGCATTTCTGTTTTCTCCTTTGGACAAATATTAGACTATGTTACTCATAAGTGAAACATAAAAAAAATTGCACTATCTGATTTTTCTAGCTTCCCTTTCCGTTTCCCTCAACATTAGGACGTCATCAAGCCTTACAGGTCCCTTAACATTCCTAGTTATAATACGCCCTTTATCAGATCCCTCGAGGATCCTGACCCTTACTTGAATAATTTCACCCGTCGATCCAGTTCGTCCAACTATCTGAATAACCTGCGCAGGAGTCAGAGTTTCCTCGCTTGCCTTCTGGCTCATCCACTGGAACCTTCCTTAATCCTTTGGATACGTGTCACTATCTCCTTAACCAGATCCGAGGCTTCTCCAGACTCAATAATGCACACAGCAGCACATTGCACATCAATTCCGACCGAGGAGCCTAGTTTTTCCTTGCTTGGAACAAAGACGTAAACAATCTTTCTTTCATCGCAAAGAATTGGCAAGTGGGCAACAACCTCTGGAGGATCAACATCTTCAGCTATCACAACCAGTTTAGCCTGCCCCCTTTCAACTGCCTTAGTTGTTTCATTAGTTCCTTTACGTATACTGCCCGTTCGTGTTGATCAGAAGGATGGCGATGTTACTGTTGTTTATGCTCATAGATAGGGAAGGTTTATATTATTGAACTCGCTTATTATAACATGGTTATAATA
>JAGTQS010000005.1:0-17079 GCA_018397055.1 Candidatus Bathyarchaeota archaeon
ACTCTTCTCATGCACCAACGTTTCAGCTTCCCAATGTCTCTAGGCTTCTTCATACAAGCACACTCTCACACTCTAAATTTAAGAGTGTGCCATATGTCTTGGGATAATAGAAAACCAGCTAAACCCCATAAAACTTTAGTATCACGAATCATTACTATATGTGAACATCCCAACAAATATAATTGCAATAAACGATGCGCAAAATAAGCCTAAACTCAAAGTCGACCCAGAAAAAATCAAAAGAGTCTTCATAAACATCATAAAAACTCGATTGACGCCATGCCCAATGGCGGCAAACTGATTATTAGAGGCAGAAAAGCGAAAGATAATTATGTTTTTTCTTTCTCTGACACTGGAACTGGCATACCAGAAGAAGTTAAACATAAGATATGGAACCCTCTGGTTACCACTAAAGCTAAGGGGGTGGGCTTAGGATTACCGATTTGTAAACGTATAATTGAAGCTCATGGTGGATCGATTGCTTTAGAAAGTGAGAGGGGAAAAGGCACAACCATAATAGTGACGGTTCCTATAGAGCCAAGGAAACATATTTCTAATGAAGAAACATGTGATCTTTGTTGTTAAGGCTGTTATTTTAGCATGTTTTTACCCAATATCAATAGTAGTAAAGATCTGGTTTTTTACTTCATGAATCTTGTTTTCCAGAATCTTCCAAATCTTTTGGTGCTGTGCAATCATAGGATAGCTTTGCGCTGTGTCTGTTTGATGAATGGTTTGTTATGGATATAAGCTTTCTTGAAGCTCTGGTATAGGTGTTTGTTGGTGTACCTGACGAGTATTATGGCGAGTATGTTTCTTAGTCCGTTGGTTGACCAGCGCATCCACTTGTGTTTGCACCGTTTGGATACTTCACCCATCAACCGTTCGATCTTGTTTGTTGTGTAAGGGATCTGTATGTCTTCTAGGGCTAGCTCAGCAAACGTTACCATGAATCTGGCGTTCCTCGTGATGAATGTTGATGCTTTAGTGTAGCCGCGGTCTTCCAGTTCTTCTGCTACGCTGTGAAGTTCTTTGAGTGCGGCGTCTATTCTGGCTTTCAGCCGTTCCTTGTCTCCGTCTTTAAGGTGCTTCTTTGTTGAGTTCACCAGTGTGAACAGGGCCTGTTTTACCGCTCTTTCAACCTCTATTCTGTCTTCTTTGCTCATTCCTTCTCCCCATAAAGTGAATAGGAGGTATTTGAGGGCGTGGAGTATGCAGAGATGTCTTCTCTCCGCGTTGACTGCGTTTGTTAATCCTGGCTCGTTGTCTGAGACTAGGATCCCTGCTTCGGAGCTAGGCCACATACCGTTAACTCCCAGATGAAGCAGCTGTCCGCCATCAGACAAGAGTACGTGAACCATATTCATCTCTCTGCTTTTCAATGCTCTAACCTTTGCGGTGTCTCCCATCACTATTCCCGGTTGGCTGTTTGTCTTGTTTGCTTCAAGAAGCGGCGGCGCTATCTCTTGGACGAAGCTGAGTATGGTTCTCTTTGGGACATGTACCCCCGTAGCCGTCTCAAACTCTAAACTGGCATCCTGATAGGTCATTTTGGAAGCGAATTCTGCAAGTTTCATGCGTACGTCTCTGGAGTACTTGCGGCGTTTCACGTCTAACGCTTCCAGGATCGGCGTGCTGACTGAGCTGTCAGTTCGGCTGATCACCCGTTTCACCTTGAACCTGACGGTTCCCACGCCTGTGATGAGCGTCTTGGTGTACGTGCTACCTCTTCTGTAAGGGTGGCTGCGGGAATACTTTAGACCGCAAAGTTTCCGTATGATCCTTTCCTGCCTTTCCTCAATCAACCTTATAAGCTCAGACCGCGAATTCCCATTCGAACGTTCAATCAGGTCAGTTAAGTCTATATGCGATTTTGGTGCAGTTTTATTCAGGGTTACCTTCACCTCCATCATGTTGTTTATGCACAGCACAAAGGAGGCCGAGGGTATGCCTAAAATCCCATCCTACAACTGCACGCCACGAAAATTCTTTTTTACGAAACAACAGGAAAAGAAATTTGCACGCAACAACATTGCAAAGACCTAAAAATCTAGCGCAAACCATGCACAGACAATTTTTTCGAATGCTCTTGCAGGAAAGGTTTTCTGGTTTTGAAATCAACCCAAAAGAAAAATAGACAGGATCTTTGTTAAAATAATTAAGGCTTATTTTCAGTCTCAACTAATTCAAATGTGTTATAAAATTTCTGGATAATACAGATATATCATTGATTGATCGTAATTTTGTTTTTGGAAACTCTTTTAAGTGAAGTCTTAACATTTTCTTAAGGTCTAAAACAAATTTGAAGCGAAATGAGCAGTGTGCTTAAACGGCGCTCTAATTTGAGTTTCAGAATGTCACGTGATGGGTTGGTATATAAAGATGATGGAAGTGAAACTTATGAAAAATACGTACCCATATTTCTGCCAAAATCCAACCCGAAAATCCAAAGTCAAACAATGCTTTAATATTTATTCTTGGTTATACATTCTTGAATCTCAACATTCCGCATGCATCTTTAGTTTTTCATCATTGAGATTCTTAAGATTCCCACGTTAGGAGGTTTTTCCGTTGGCACAAGTTAATGACAAGTTTAAATCATTTACCAAAACTTTTAGGGAATCTTTATTCGCCTACTTTTTTGATGTTGGTGGGATTTGTGCCGGCGCCATTGTTGCTTCTCAACTTAGCATTATGCAGTTTTCTCCGTGGATAATTGCCATTTATCCAGCTGTCCTAAGCGCGAAAGGTATGATAGGAGGCCTTCTGAGCGGACGATTAAGCACTGCACTGCATATTGGCACCATTTATCCTAAATTATTCGGGAACACTAAAAGCTTCTATAAACTATATCAAGCCATAATTGTGTTGACTCTTATAACAAGCTTGACAATAAGCATGGTTTCCATCATCTTCGGTAACCAATTTTGGGGAATTAATTTTTCAGATTTTTATGATATTGTTACTGTTGTTATGGCAACTATGACTATGGGTTTGGCATTTACACTTGTTTCTACAATTGTAGCATTTGTCACCTTCAAAAAAGGTTTAGACCCTGACATTCTGGTTTACCCAATAATGTCAACAGTAGCAGATTTAGGCATAACAACATGCTATGTCTTAGTTCTTAACCTCTTTTTTCTGTATGATCAAACTGGAAAGGAAGTTGTGCTTGCTATTGGGATTCTCCAAATCATTCTAGTATTATGGATTTTTGCTCGAAATATGCATGATGAAGAATTTAGTAAAACCATAAAGGAATCTCTTCTCACCCTTTTACTTGTGGCTTTCATTGTTAACATTACAGGAACGGTTCTAAACAAAACAAACGAGATTGTTGAAGGCCGCAAAGAAATCTACACAGTCTATCCCGCTCTGATTGACACAATAGGAGATGTGGGCTCAGTCATTGGCTCAACCGCAACAACAAAAATTGCCTTAGGTCTTATTGGGTCATCCTTTAGATTTATGGAGCATCATGCGCCACAGATTCTTGGAGCATGGATATCATCGGCTATTATGTTCACGTTTTTTTCCGCTCTTTCGCTTATCATAAATAACATGTTTAGTTTAGACATGTTTTTGCGTTTTTCATACATATTATTAGCCTCAAATATTATAGCCGTCATTGCGATATCTATCGTCTCCTTAACGATATCTGTTATAACTTACAAAAGGGGGTTGGATCCTGACAATTTTGTGGTTCCAATTGAAAGTTCTCTTGCAGACACACTCACTTCAGTTGCACTTTTCATCGTACTATTATTAGCAGGATGAAATAACAGCTTAATTAAAATATAACATGGATAATTATCATAAATGGAGCACAAGCCGAATATGCGTAATCTGGAAAAAATAGAATATCAACCAATATCTGTTAGGGAAATAGTTTTAGAGATGAAGAATCTTTCTGAGTTAATGATTGACCTAGCATATTCCGCCGCATTATTTAACGACAAAGAACTCGCTGAAGACGTAATTGAACTTGAAAAACGAATTGACCGTTTAGCCCTACTTCTCGAAATACACATCATGGTGGCAGCCAGAAACCCAGATGATGCTGAAGATTTACTGGCAGTATCAAGAATCGGGTCAGCTGCGGACAAGATTTCTGATGCAGCGGCAGACATCGCAGCAATAGTTGTACACAACATTAGCGTGCATCCAATAGTGACCGAAATTTTCGAAAATGTTGAAGAACGATTGATACGGGCTAAAGTGACTAAAGATTCATTGATTATTGAAAAAAGGATTCGTGAGTTGGATCTAGCAGCGAAGATGGGTGTCGACATCCTCGCTATTGGTAGAAACAAAGACTGGATAATCAATCCGGAAGATTATGAAGTCATCAAAGAAGGCGACATACTCATAGTCAGGGGCTCATCTTTGGGCACAAAACGATTCAAAGAAATCACAGAGAAAGGTCAAAATAGCGGGGTGAAGTAAAGTGCCTCAGCAATATCCAGAAGAATTCAAAAAAATCGTTGAACAATTGGCTGAACTTAAAAACACCTCGGAATTAATGATGGATTTGGCTTACTCGTCAATTCTATTAAACAGTACGGAGCTAGCTGAAGAAGTTCAAAGGCTAGAAGAGTACGTTGATAAGTTGCACACAGACTTCGAATTACGCGTTTTAACAAGTAAATTCACGAACGAAGAAGCTAAAGGCCTATTAGGTCTAATTAGACTGGGAGTTGCAGCTGAAAAAATCGCGGACTCTGCTGCACAAATATCTGAAGTCATACTAAGAGGACTCGAACCGCATCCAGTTCTAAAACTTATAATTAAAGAAGCGGACGAAACAATTACACAAGTACGCGTTACAAAGAAATCCAAACTCGCAAACAAGACCCTCAGAGAAGCCCAAATTCCAGAAGAAACAGGCATGTGGGTCCTAGCTATCCGTAGAGGAGAAAAGTGCATTAGGCCAAAACCTGAGACTATAATAGAACCAGGAGACATCTTGATTGCCTCAGGCTACGCGGAAGGAGTTGAAGACCTGAAAAAACTAGCTTCGCCTTAGATGCAGCTGAGCCTTTTGTTAACAACAATTTAAAATCTTTTGAGTAATTAAAACAGTTGTAGCTGAAAAATGGCGGGCCCGCTGGGAGTTGAACCCAGGATCTCCGGCTTCCCTCAGCTTGTTTGGGCTTTAGAGGGCCAGCGCGTTATCCTGGCTACGCTTCCCGAACATTGCCTTGTTAGGCGTTGTTTCACGGGCCCTTTTCTCATCCCAGCTGGGCTGTCTAAATTTGGTGTTCACCTTAATTTAAGTTTGATGTTGCTATTGTTATGCTTATTGACATAAAACGAATGGTGCATGCGGGACTTCTCAACAGCTTATGGCGGAATCTGCCGCATCCTATTAGAGAACAAGAAATGCACACCAGCATATGTCAACCTATTTTTAAATTTAAGAAATGCGGGATTCTTAGGCAACTATTTTTTTCTTGTGTCTACTTGGCAGTCTTTTTTCTTAGGAATATGACTATCATCATTCCGGATATGGCTAGAATTATGGAGATGTAGAAGGCAGGTAAATAAGTTCCTTGGAAGGTTCTGAAATAGCTTGCCATCATAGGCCCGAGGATGCTGCCTGCGCCGTATGCTGTAAAGACTATACCGTAGTTCACTCCCAAGTTCTTGCTTCCATAATAATCTGATGTCAAAGCCGGGTACAAAGCCAGAAAACCGCCAAAACATAGTCCCACTAGGCAAATTCCCATAAGGAAGATTGTTGGCTGCGAGACTGAACTAAGAATAAAAAGAGCAACAGCGCATAATAGAAACCCCATCGACAGTGCTTTTTCCTTTCCAACGCTGTCTCCTATGATTCCCCAGAGAATTCTACCTACAGCATTGAATCCTCCTAGAATGGAAACAGCAAAGGTTGCCTCTAAATCACTCATTCCTGCTATTTCCTTCGAAATCTGTTTAGCTTGGCTTATGGTCATTAACCCAGCGTTGGTTCCAAACCAGTAGCTCACCCACAAAAGAACGAAAGGTAAAGTCTTTATCATCGCTGTTGGTTCAAATTCGATTCCGGCTTTTTTACTTTTATCTGCCGGGTTCCAACCTGCTGGTTTATAGTCTTTTGGTGGATTTTTTAGGATTTGAGCTGCTGCTATGGTTAGCACCATGAACAGTAAGCCTGAAACCAGAAAATTGGTTCGCCACGAATAGTTTTGTATAATGAAGTTCCATAGGGGCGCGAACAATATTGATCCTCCGCCGAAACCGAAAACAACAAGTCCTGTGGCAAGTCCTTTTTTGTCTGGAAACCATTTGTTGCACGTGGCAATTGGGGCGCCATAGGCGAATCCTACTCCAAGACCGAGGAGAACGCCGTAGCTAAGGTATAGCCAGATAAGAGAGTTAGTGTAGCTGGACAGCATCATTCCTAGTCCTATGAGGACTCCGCCTATTGTTACTGCGGTTCTCGGTCCTTTTTTGTCTTGAAGTCTTCCAGCTGGCATCATTGAAAGGGCAAACGTAAGCAGCGCGATTGTTGAAGCAAGAGAAGTCTCAATTCTTGTCCAGTGAAATTCTGCTTCAAGAGGAGGAACGAGAATGCTGAAGGCGTAGACGGCACCTAAGCAAAGGTTGATCATCACCGCAGCGACGACATATTTCCATCTTACACGACCACCAGAATTTGACACTGCGTTTGCATCCGTCACGCTGGTCACCACATTGATTATAGAAATCATTCAACATCAGCTTTAACATATAAAGGTTAGCCTATCAGCTTGATTTCTTAAACGTTCAACGGCCCATTATCTTCTTGAACATATTATGTATGTGTATATAAGAACCCGAATGTTTCTTATGGAACTTAAGCTTTTTACTTTCATCTTTTTGATTAAAAGGAAAGCCACTAAAACAATAAAAAGACCATTCTCCAATAACAATAAAATACCATGCGATGCAATTCTTTTAACGGCTGGTTGTGGTCTAATGGAGTTAAGATGGGATCCCATAATGGCTCAATGGATCATCGTTTCAGGAAAACGAGGAAAACGTCCCTTGCTGCCGGAAGGTTACTGCCCCTTTTGTCCAGGTTCTAAAGAGGTTCCTGAGAAAGGCTGGACGGTTTTGAGCTTGCCAAACGCCTTTCCTGCTTTAAGTCCAAATCCGCCTCTACCAGACGTTGGAGGCGACAGATTGTATCGTTCAATGTCTTCAAAAGGTGTTTGCGAGGTTCTAATTTACACGCCTAGGCATGATGCTTGCTTAGCTGACCTAACTGTGGAGAACGTTAGGGCTGTTGTTGACCTTTGGACTCAAAGGTTCGAGGAGCTCGGGAAAAGAGACTACTTGAAGTACGTTTTCATTTTTGAGAACAAAGGTAGAATAATCGGTGTTACGCTTGACCACCCGCATGGTCAGCTCTACGCTTTTCCGTTTATTCCACCAATTATCCAAAAAGAGCTGACAAACAGCCGAAAATACTGGAAAAGAACTGGCACCTGCCTATTCTGCAGAATAATGGAGAAAGAAATCAAGGAATCATCCCGTGTAGTTTGCGAGAACGGGGATTTTGTCTGTTTCTTGCCGTTCTTTGCACATTGGCCCTATGGCGTTCACATTTACCCAAAAAGGCATGTTACAGCCTTAACGGACCTCGAAGACAAAGAGAAAACGTCGTTTGCTCAGATTCTAAAAACGGTTCTTAGAAAGTTTGAGAACCTGTTCAACATGAGCTTCCCGTACATGATGGTTCTACACCAGAGACCGACGGACGGAAAGTCGTATCCGTATTACCATTTTCACGTGGAGTTTTATCCGCCGTTACGAGAAAAAAACAAGGTGAAATATTTCGCAAGCGTCGAAAGTGGATCTGGAACCGTGACGTTCGATTATACTCCTGAAATGAAGGCTCAGGAACTCCGAGACACGCCATCCACATGATAAAAAACTTCATAATGCATTAAAAATTTGTAAACAACCAAACGAGGATTGGATGCATGAACGCGATTGTGGTTTCGTCGCCAGGACGGGCAGACTTTCTTAATACACACCAAGATTACAAAGGCTTACCCGTTGTGCCTGTTGCCATTAACCTAAGAATGTTTCTCGCCGCGAATTTTACAAATGATAACGTCTTAACAGTAAGGTCGCTTGACCTCGAAAAACTTCACGAGCCACATGTTGACAATTTCAAAATTGGAATTAACGAGATGCTTGAAGGAAAGTTCTTCGGCAACTACCTGCGCGGAGTCATCAATGTGCTTGTTAAACGAGGCTTGGAAAAAAGGCTTCGTGGCATGGACATAACCATCAGAAGCAATATACCCGTAGGCTCAGGGCTTTCAAGCAGCGCAGCCCTCGAGGTTGGTTTTGCGGAGCTGCTGAACTACGCCTGCAATCTAGGTCTATCGAAACAGGACTTAGCTGAGGTGGCGTTTGCAGCTGAAAACCAGGAGGTAGGTGTTCCTTGCGGTAGGCTTGACCAGTACGGCGTAGCTTTTGGCGGGATAATCAAGCTTGAGTGTGTTCCGCCTTACGTTGTTGAACCGTTACCATTTAAGGATTTGACCTTCGCCATCATCGATTCTGGGATTAGCCACTCCACAGGCGACATCCACCCGAAAAGGCAAGAGGAAATAAACAGGGGACTCAGAGCGCTTATGGAGGACAAGACGGTTCCTGAAGCGTTAAAGGCGAACTTGGGATACAGGTTCAACGAGCCGAAGTGGAGCAAACTAAGCGAAGCTGAAATCGAAAAACACCTTTATGTTATGGACGAAAAAGCAAAACAACGTATTCTCTTTACTTTAAGGATGCAGAAATCAACCGAATTCGCCCTAAAGGTTCTTCGCCTAGAAAAAATAGACGACGCAGAAGCCGCATTGAATCTTGGCAAAGAAAAGTGGGAATCCGTAAAGAAAGGAGACTCCTCTGAAATTATTTACCGAATTTTGGGAGCCATTATGAACGAGCAACAGGCTCTGCTTAGAGACCTATACGATGTTAGTTTACCGAAACTTGATAGCATTTGTCAACAAGCCTTGGACACCGGAGCCTATGGAGCGAAAATTTCAGGAGCAGGCATGGGCGGAAGCCTAATAGCCCTAGTGAAAAATAAGGAAGTCGGAAACAAAGTTATTAATGCTTGCCTTGCAATTGGCGCCAAAAATGGGTGGGTCTCAAAAATAGGAGAAGGCGTAAAAGTTGAACAGGCATGATTAATAGAAAGGGAGCTTTTACTAAAAAACATGTAATAAAAGGGTTTAAGAGAAGTTTCTAACGTAACTTAATTTTGCGTGGTCCCAAGTTATGGTCACTAACCTGCCGGCTGAAGCTAAAAACAAGTGGGCTCAGGTTGCAGCCTGCCATTCTACTCCTGAAAAGATTAAGTTAATGCGGGAATTCATCTCGTTGGTTCCGAAACATAAGGGAACCGCTAAGCTTTTGGCCAATGTTAGGCGGCGTATTGCGGTTCTTGAAGATGAGCTTGAGAAATCTAAAGCTCGTAAAAAAGGGGGGCGTGGAGGCTTCTCTGTTCCCAAAGAGGGGGCTGGACAAATCATCATCTTAGGTCCAACTAAAGTTGGGCGAAGCAGCCTTTTGGCTTCAGTCACAAATGCCAAGGTTGAAGTGTCGCCAATACCCTTTGCCACCAGAAACCCAGCTATAGGTATGCTGCCTTTCAAGGATGTTCAGTTCCAGCTTGTTGAGGCACCAGCCTTGGTTGAAGGCGCAGCTGAGGGAAAAATGAACGGAACCCAGATCCTTGGTCTTGCAAGGAACGCGGATGGACTAATTTTGATGGTTGATTTACTCGCCGACCCCGTTAGCCAATACCGCATGATGCGGTCTGAGCTGGAAAAATCAGGCATTATGATTGAAAAGCCTACGGGCGAAGTGGAGGTTATCCGACGAAGTATAGGTGTGGGCGTACAAATCATAGGTGGCGGAGTACTGGTTGACTGCACATCTGAGGATGTTCGAAGAACGCTTGAAAGCTACCGCATCAATTCTGCAATCGTAAGAATTAAGGGAAAAGTATGCTTGGACGATATTGAGGACTCGCTTTTTTCAAGCACAATATACAAGCCGGCGTTAATTGTTGCGAACAAGATGGATGCACCAGCCGCAGAGGAAAACCTTCAGCGGCTTAAAACAGCGTTGGAAGATGCTGAGCTCCCGGTTGTCGCAATTTCATGTCATACCAAGCAAGGGCTTGATGTCCTTGGAGAACACATCTTTGAGATGTTAAACATTATTAGGGTCTATACTAAGGAGCCTGACGAGAAGGAGCCGTCGCCGAAACCAATCGTCGTAAAAAAGGGAACAACCGTCCTAGAAATCGCGAAGGAACTTCACAGCAGCCTATACAAAAGTTTCCAGTACGGACGAGTTTGGGGAGCCAGCGTTAAGTACGCCGGCCAAAAGGTAGGCTCAAGCCACTTGCTTAAAGACGGCGACGTATTGGAGATTCACTAACAGGATTCTGCCATGTCCCATTTTTAATCGTCCAAACCGTTTGTTGAGACCTGTAGAGCTCTCAATATCATTTTGCAGCCTTCAAATGTTGCCTTGTTTCCCCACATGACCTCTTCCCTGGTTGGTTCAATGATGAATCCCTTGTATAGTCCCGAATGGTTTAGTCCGTAGAAAGCCTGAACCACAAAAAGTAACAGGTTGAGGTCGCGGCTTGTCAATGCTTTCTCCAACATTCTGCTTTGGGATTCTGTTAAATGAACCCTTTTACGGAGAGCTTCCATCAATCCTTTTTTCTCGTCATCCATTAGGCTAAGTAAATCTGAAAGTGCGATGCCTTGTTCCCTTAGATAGTCTTTCAACGCCTTTCTTAAGGGTATGTAGTCTGTTCCCGACGGCATAAGGCTCCTCTCCTATTGCTAAAGGGATGCTTATTCAAAAAGATTTTACGTCAGCATTAAATATATACTACGCATTCGTTTTACTATAGCCTAGGAGGCAGTCGCTTGTCAGATTTAAGTGAACCACGAGTTCGATGCCCAGGCTGCGGTAAACTTGCCCCAGCTATGAAATACTGCATATACTGCGGTGCGAAAATGCCTGAATCTACTCCTTCAACAGTTAAGCCCTCTCAACCTACTACTCTTCCTCCATTACCACCTACGATTCCACCTCCCGCCTATGGTCCTCCACGTGTTACTGCTACTCCGCCAACGGTTACGGTAAAAGACGAAATTGCAAGTCTCATGTCAGGAATCGAGGCCCTTTATGAAAGAAAGATTGCTCTCCTCAACCTTTTCCGATCGGGAGAAGTCTCGGAAGGCGTGTTCCGAAAGCTCTACAACGAATATGATGGCAAACTGGCTAGTTTCCTTAAGGCTCGAGAAACAAAGTTGGCTGAGCTTAAAGACAGGTTGGAGGAAAAAACTAAGCGGCTTAGCGAAATTTCTATGAAGCTTGAAGAGCTTGAGGTACGTCACAAAGTAGGCGAGGTCGACTCAGCTCTTTACACGCAGCATGCGGACAGTTTAAGAGCGGAAGAACGCGACATCATTGAAACATCAAAAACCTTGAAAACCAGCATCAATAGTTTAGAAAACTTGTTGTCAAACAAAAAACCAAGCCAAATCAGGGACCTAGAAAATAAATTGAGTGCCTGCCTAAGCGACCTCGGAAAGCTCGTAAGCGAAGGAAAAGTCACTGAAGAAACCTTTAACGCAGTTAAACCCGACATAGAAGAAACTCTTACGTTTTTCGATTCTCTGATAAGGGAAGTTAAAGAAAAAGATCGAACCTTAAGGGAGCAGCTGGAAACTCTTCAAACTAGATATAAACTAAATGAGTTATCTATCGAAGAATACGAAAGAAAAAAACATGAGATCCAAACAGAAATTGACAAACTCTGGGCATAATTCTTTCACAAAACAATAGAAAACATCCTTTCTCTGACATTTAACTTAACCTTGAGCTAAGCTTAGAGGTCAACATCTGAAAGGTTGTGTTTAATGCTGTTCCAATCGTTAACCGAACTTTGCGAGAAATTGTCAGCAACGACTAAACGTAATCAGATGACTGAAAACGTAGCAGACTTCTTAAAAATCCTCGACAACGAAGAGGTGGAACCTGCTGTTTCAATGCTGCTGGGACGCGCTTTTCCAAAATGGGATCAAAGAACCTTAGATGTTAGCTGGGCAACCATTAGCAACGTGATTGAGCGATTAACAAAAACAGATTGGAAAGAGTTTTCAGCTACCTTCAAAAAAACGGGCGATGTGGGTTCAGCTACACAAGCTGTCTTCGAGGTGAACAAGGTTCACAGGCAAGCTGCTCTTTTCGAAGAACCATTAACAATATCAGAAGTTAGAAAGGTCCTTGAGGCTATCGCTGAAGCAACTGGGCAAGGCGCACGTGAACGAAAAGAACGGTATATCGAATCTCTGTTTGGAAGGGCAAACCCGGTTGAGGCCAAGTATCTGGTTAAAATTTTGATTGGAGAGATGAGAACAGGCTTCCACGAGGGACTTATGGAACTGGCTGTCTCCAAAGCGTTCTCCGTTCCGCTTAAAACCGTTCAGAAGGCCACAATGTACACGGGAGACATTGGAGAAGTAGCAATAATATGCAAGAAACAAGGAGCACAAGGTGTTTCAAACCTTAGCTTCACAATTTTTAGGCCAATCAAACCCATGCTTGCGAAGATGGCTGAAACCCTTGATGAGCCGCTAAGAGAGTACGGAGGGAAAGCGGCTTTTGAGTACAAACTTGATGGAGCTCGAATTCAGATTCACAAGCTCAACAGTGAGGTGAGGATCTTCAGCCGCCGGCTTACAGACGTAACTCGTAGCCTTCCAGAAGTTGTGCGTCAGGTTCGCCAAGAAATAGCGGTTGATAAAGCTATTTTAGAAGGCGAAGTTATTGCCTTGGGGCAAGATGGCAATCCTCTTCCTTTTCAACATCTTATGAGGCGGTTTAGAAGGGTTCACGACATCAACACGATGCTCATGGAGGTTCCAGTTAAACTGTTCCTGTTCGACGCGTTACACGTAAACGGTGAAAACTTGATCGATTTTCCGTATTTGGCCAGGCGGCAAAAACTGAAAGAGATTTCTGGAAACATTCCTCTTACCGAACAGATTATTACTGATGACGTGGACCAGGCAAAACAGTTTATGCGTAAAGCAGTTGACCAAGGACATGAAGGGTTAATGGCGAAAAGGCTTGATGGACCCTACACTCCAGGGATTCGTGGAAAACACTGGTTCAAGATCAAGGAAATATTGGAACCTTTAGACCTCGTAATTGTTGCCGCAGAGTATGGATACGGCAGAAGACACAAGTGGCTTTCAGATTATCACCTTGCTGCCAGAGACGAGGAGAGTGGCAGTTTTTACATGCTGGGAAAAACCTTTAAGGGGTTGACCGATGAGGAGATGGAAGACATGACTCAGCGTCTACTTGAGATTGCCGTAAGACAAGAGGGACACGTAGTTTTTGTTAAGCCAAGCATCGTTGTTGAAGTTGCATACAACGAAATCCAAGAAAGTCAAACCTATGAATGCGGAATGGCTCTAAGGTTCGCCAGGATAACGAGAATAAGGGAAGATAAAAGCCTAGATGAAGCTGACACCATTCAAAGAGTTAGGCAGATATATGAGAAACAGTTTGAAAAGAAGTCAAGGCTTAATAGGCAACAATATAGAGAAGGGTAAGACGGTGGAGAATACATCAGTAATTTTAACCTCTCTGGATACGGCGGTTAGCAAACTTCCTAAACTAGCATCTGCTGCGGGATTTGAAAATAGAAAATGTGATCTCGCCCTCATTAAACCTAATGTTTGCGGTCTGTATTACCCATCAATTAATCTTGTTTCATCTGTAATAGCATTTCTAGACGGTTTTGCGAACGAAATTCTAATTGGCGAATCCGAAAGCATGATACACAGTCCAGAGCAGCAGTTCCGAAAACTTGGAATCGCTCAGATTGTGGAAAAAATCAATGTAAATGTTAGAACCGTCAACCTTTCTTATGACGAGACTGTTAATGTAAGGGTACCGAAACCGCACGTTTTGAAAGAGCTTAGATTGCCAGTTTCTGTCACAAAATCCGAAGTCTTAATTAATGTTCCAAAGGTCGGCATCCACCAAAGCATAAAATTTACATGTGCTTTAAAGAACCTCTTTGGCCTTTTGCCAGATAAGCGAAAATACGATGCCTATCACGTATTGGGAATAAATAACATAATAGCCGACCTAGCGCAAGTTGTGAAACCAGACTTGAATGTAGTAGACGCAGGTGAGAAGGTCATAGTTGGAGTTGACCCGTTAGCTGTGGATGTAGTCGCATGCAGGTTCGTAAATCTGAACCCAACAGAGATTGAGCATCTAAGAATCGTAACAAAAGACAGAAATGAAACGCTTCAATCCATGATGGAAAAAATACGGATAATAGAGTATTAAGATTACTTAGAACATATTAGTTGAAACGCAGTACTCGTCAAAATCTTTTTAGCCTAATACGGCCACAATCAATTAAAAATGTGCGGTGGCAGTCGTGTCTAGTAATGTTAGGAAGATTGCTGAGGCTTTGGTAAATTCAGGCGCCTTAAAGTTTGGGAACTTCAAGCTAAAATCCGGTGTCACAAGCCCATATTATGTTGATTTGACTTGGCTTCTGTCTTCTCCAGAAGATTTCCGTTCGGTTACAACTATCATAGCTGATGAGGTTAAGCCCATAATTCATTCTTCAAAGGTTAACAAGCTAGCCACTATTGAACTTAAGGGCGCATTGCTGCTTCCAAGCATAGCAGCCATGTTGAAATTGCCTTGTGTAGTAATCAGAAAAGAATCTAAGACGTACGGATTAACTGACAGAATAACTGGCGGCGAGATCCATAAAGGCGACCGCGTGATATTTTTTGACGACGTGATCACGTCAGGCGCCTCAAAACTTGAAGCCATAAAGCCGATTGAGGAAGCAGGCGGAAAAATCGAAGCCATAGTAGTAGTGGTCGACAGAGAACAAGGCGGAAAACAAGAACTGGAAAAACACGGCTACCAAGTGAAACCAATAACAACAATATCTGAAATCGCCAAAACACTCGTATCAACCAAATCACTAACTCCGAACCAAGCAGAAAAAATTCTAAAAACCCTAAAAGAAAGAGAACTAAACTCTAAGACATAAAAAACACATATTCACGCTTAGCCTACCAAGCAGATGGTCAAAAAGCTAACCCGACTATATATACCCCCTCCCCCTCTAGACAACACACAACAATTTCTAACAGAGATAAAAGTTGAACCTCGTTTTTTAAGCTTGCCGTAACCTCCAATCACAAACTTCGTTGATTGCAGCCGTGAAATATCGCTTATAACAGAAAAGTCTGAAGAGAGAAACATTCATAAATTTGCATATCAAAACGCAATAGCCGTCTTGTTTGGGTTACATCCAAAGAAACCGTTATATAAGGCAGCTATTTTTTTGTTAGGTTCAAAACTAGGCGTTTCGAATTAACGTCCACTTCGACGATCTTGTGTTTTAGGTATTCCCTCGAACTTCCTACTACGTCTTTAACTGTGACCTTTCCATTTTCATCCTTTGCGTAAATGACATCTCTGAACACGATTTTCCCGTTTACTACCAACTCGAATTCGCACATCTGTCTTCACCAGTATAAGTTAGTGTTCGATAGATTAAGAATCTTTCCTCAATTTTTCTTCTGCCACGAAAACATGACGCAAGAAAAAAGGTTGGTCGGTTAAGGCGAGAATTGCGTTACATTTACGTTATGTTTGAAGGATAGAGTTAAATATTTTAGACTATTAGTTTCACTAATCGGTAGAATATCCAAAGCAGGACTGTGCTCATCTTGTCAAAGAAAAAACTGCGCCTCAAAATTGATGAGCTTAAAAGTGATTTTGGCGAATTGAAGGGTTTAGAGATAACCATAGGCAAATTGATCGATGAAACATGGACAGAAGAGATGGGTCCTACGCCTTTTCCTTCTATTACTGATTTAAGAGAGTGGGACCTTAAGCTTCTAGAAAGATACAGGCCTTTTTACATGCCTTTTTGTGACGTTTGCTGTCTCTGCACTTTCGGAAAATGTGATTTAACAGGCGACAAACGTGGAGCCTGCGGGTTAAACATGGCCGCTCAACAATCGCGGATTGTTCTACTTGCTTGTTGCATAGGAGCTGCTACTCACATAGGGCATGCTCGACATCTAGTTGAGCACCTAATCAGCAAGTTCGATCGGAGCTACCCTCTTAACATCGGAGGCACAAACATCGAGGTTGAGGCCCCAGTAACTCGCTTAGTATGTGGGATTCGGCCTAAAACTCTTGGAGACCTGGAAGAAGTCTTGGACTACCTAGAAAATCAGGTTACAAGGCTTTTGTCGGCAACCCACACGGGACAGGAAGGCAGCAACATTGACTTCGAGTCTAAAGTGTTTCACGCAGGAATGATTGACCAAGTTGGAATGGAAATCGCAGACATAGCGCAAATCTCGGCGTACGGCTTCCCAAAAGCTGACCCGGAAGCCCCACTTACAGAAATAGGATTCGGCGTAGCTGATGTCAATAAGCCTGTAATCCTAGTTATTGGACACAACGTTCCCCCAGCAGTCTCAATAATGGACTACCTAACGGACAAAGGTCTATACGGCGAAGTTGAGGTTACCGGCCTTTGCTGCACAGCACACGACGTAACGCGATATAATTCCAAGGCAAAGATAGTCGGCCCAATTTCATGGCAGCTTAGGTTCATCAGAAGCGGGATACCTGACGTAATTGTCGTTGATGAACAATGCATCCGCGCCGACTCTTTGGTTGAGGCTCAAAAAATCAAGGCGCCACTAATTGCTACAAGCGAAAAGAACTGCCTGGGACTTCCAAACCGAACAAACGACCCAGCGGACAAAATCGTAGATGACCTGTCCAGCGGGAAAATCCTCGGAGCACTTATTCTTGATCCTGACAAGGTTGGCGAAGTGTCTGTCAGAACAGCTATAGCTGTAACTCCGAAAAGAAGGAAGTTCACAGCTATCCCAGACGTAAACAACGTGATTGAAAGCGCGAAACTATGCAGAAAATGCAACGAGTGCAGAAGAGCATGCCCTATGTGAG
>JAGTQS010000005.1:17114-19890 GCA_018397055.1 Candidatus Bathyarchaeota archaeon
GGGAAACTAGAGAAACTTTCAAGCCTATACGACGAGTGCGTTGGATGCGCACGCTGCGAAAGCGCATGCCCACTGAACTTACCTTTACACAGCTTCATCGTTAAGGCGGCTGAGAAGAAGCTAAAAGAAGAAAAGTTCAAGGTGAGAACAGGCAGAGGCGCCATCCAAGATGTTGAAATCAGAAACGTCGGCGGCCCAATAGTGATGGGCGAGATTCCAGGAGTAGTCGCCTTAGTTGGATGTTCAAACTATCCTAAAGGCGTCAAGGAAGTAGCTGAAATAGCAGTAGAGTTCGCTAAAAGACACTACATTGTGCTCACATCTGGATGCGCAGCCATGTCAATCGCAGCGGTCAAGGACGAAGAGGGTAAAAGCCCCTATGAAAATTATCCAGGAACTTTTGATGCTGGTGGAATTGTAAACGTAGGCTCATGTGTTTCAAATGCACACATAGCTGGAGCAGCTATCAAGATCGCAAGCATCTTTGCTAAACGTCGGTTAAGAGGAAACTACGAAGAGATCGCTGACTACATTCTAAACCGCGTCGGAGCGGTTGGGGTTGGCTGGGGAGCAATGTCTCAAAAGGCTGCTTCGATCGCCAGCGGATTCTGGAGGCTTGGAATACCTGTGATAGTGGGTCCGCACGGGTCAAAGTACCGGCGTATGCTTCTAGGTAGGCAAGACCTGGCAGAAGACTGGTATGTGCACGACGCTCGATCAGGTAGAAGGATCTACGTAGGCCCGGTGCCTGAGCATCTGTTCTGTGCAGTTGAAACAAAAGAGGAAGCGATGGTTCTGATGGCTAAGCTTTGTATGAGGCCGAATGACACTTCAAAAGGGCGTTCAATCAAATTGACACATTACATCGATCTAAGCCGCCGTTTGTACGGCTCAATTCCAGATGATTTACCCTTATTTGTAAGAACATTAGCCGACGTTCCAATAACGATGAAAGACGAAATCGTCAACATTCTGAACAGTAAAGGTTGGAAGGAAAACGTGATTCCAGATCCAACGTTGCTTCCAAAGCTAATTAGGGAGCGTGGTTAAGCCTTGGTAGTTTCCACTGAACCTTGGCAAAAAGCTGAAATTCCTGGTCCAAGCAAAGCGCAGGTTATCACCAAACCAGAAGTAGTCTCAGCTCTAATAAAACGAGCCAAAAGACCGCTTCTCATAGTTGGTCACACATCCATTGACGTCCAACTTACAGGCAGCAGCGTAATCGATTACATTATACGAATTGCAGAGAATGCCAAAATTCCAGTTGTGGCAACCGCACATGTTGAAAACGAGTTCCTAAAAAGGAAATTCCAGGTGGACGCCTCTTTACCAGCAGTGGATGTTGCTAACAGGCTTTGCGATCCCAACTGGAAGGGAATAGACGGCGGAGGACCCTACGATTTGGCGCTTTTCGTTGGGCTTCCATACTATATGCAGTGGCTAATTCTGTCTGGTTTGAAACATTTTTCTCCAAACCTCAAAACGGTTTCTCTGGATATGCATTATCAACCCCAGGCATCTTGGTCGTTTTCGAACGTGACAAGCCAAGAATGGGAGGAAAATCTTAAGGTTATCATTCAAAAATTGGGAGGAAACTAGGCATGTCGCTTTTTGAAGATATTCCAGTAGACGTCGGAGTTATCTACGAGGGAGAAAGAATTCGGTGGCAAGATGCACACACAGAGCTAGGCGGCCCGAGAGTAGAGCACAAGTTTGAGCTTGTTAAGGTTCGAAGGCTGGATGAGGTTGATGACGGAAAGATAACGGTCATCGGGCCGGACATTAAGGACCTGAAGGACAAATCGTACCCGTTTGGAATACTAGTCGAGGTTGCTGGAAAGGAACTGGAAGAAGAGCTTGAAGGCGTCATTGAGCGTCGCATTCACGAATACTGCAACTATGTCGAAGGAGTAATGCATCTAAACCAGAGATATGACATATGGTTAAGAATCAGCAAAAAATCATTCAACAAGGGCCTAAACTCATTCGTATACGTAGGGAAAGTCATTCAAAGACTGTTCAAAAGCGAATTACCCATAATCCAAAAAATTCAGATAACGTTCATAACAGACCCTGAAAAAGTCAAAGAAAAATATGCTGAGGCAATGGAAACATACGAGAGACGCGACGAAAGAGCCAGAGTGCTGAAAGACGAAGACGTAGACTCCTTCTATGGATGTACCCTCTGCCAATCATTTGCACCAACTCACGTATGCGTTATCACGCCTCAAAGGTACTCCAACTGTGGCGCAATAAGCTGGTTCGACGGAAGAGCAGCAGCCAGAGTGGACCCGAAAGGACCCCTATTCAGAATCGACAAAGGCGAACAGCTTGATCCTCAAAAAGGAGAATACAGCGGCGTCAACGAGGCGGTAAAAACCAAATCTGGAGGAGAAATTAAACGAGTTTGGCTTTACACGGCCTTCGGATATCCTCACACGTCTTGCGGTTGCTTTGAGGCTGTGGCGTTTTATATACCTGAAGTGGACGGTTTCGGCATCGTAAACCGAGGTTTTCAAGGGACAACACCGATAGGTCTATCGTTTTCTTCGTTGGCAGATTCCACCGCTGGAGGAAGACAGATTGACGGTTTTCATGGCATCTCAATAGAGTATATGCGGTCGCCAAAATTTTTGCAGGTCGACGGCGGCTGGGCGCGTGTGGTATGGCTTCCCGAAGCTGTTAAGGAACGTGTTAAGGATTTCATACCTAAAGAACTTTTGGACAAGATTCCCACAGAGAAGCAAGCCAACAACATCTACGGCCTGCAGTACTT
>JAGTQS010000005.1:19919-36531 GCA_018397055.1 Candidatus Bathyarchaeota archaeon
AAAGATGGAAGGCTATTCCAGCTGAAGTCAAAATTGAAAAAGCAGAAAGAGCAGAAAAGGAAGCTGTGACGCCTCTAACAGTTTCGTTGCCAATGAATGTTGGCGAACGTGGAATCGTAGGTTTCAAGCTAGTTTTGAAAAATGTTAAGATTCACGCAGAAAAGGTAAAAATCAAAAAGAAGGAGTGAAAAATGGCGAACAACAACCGGAACCAAGAGGATAAAGGCGCCTCCATAAAACTTGGGCCTAAGATACTTGATCTTTTAAGAAAAATAGGGGAAATAGAACTCGAAAACGTCGAGATCAACGCTGAAGAAATAGAGATTTGGATTCCGTCACTTTCACCAGCGATTTTACAGCAAGTACCTCCCAGCCCAGAAATTGTCCGCGGAAAACCAACGGAGATACTAAAGGCAGAGTTCAAGCCTCCAATTCAAACGTATTCTGGAAAAATCTTAGAGGTCAAGCTTGGCGCAACAAAGTCAGAAGGAGGCTCACGTGGCAAAACACTAACCATAGGCGGAGAAAGGTCCCCAGCTTTTTACCTGTTTGAGGAGACTCAACTGAACCCTCCAATAGTTTCCGTGGACGTGTTTGACACAGAAGTAAGCCTTCCCAAAAGCATAAGGACGCACGTCCAAGAGGTTCTTGGAGACCCTGCGGCGTGGGCCAAATTGGCTGTTGACAAGTTTAATGCAGACGCCGTCACCGTGCATCTGGTAAGTACAGATCCATTGATTAAGAATGCTTCTGCTAGAGACGCAGCTAGGACTATAGAGCAAGTACTGCAGGCCGTAGATGTTCCTATAATAGTTGGCGGATGCGGAGATCCAAAGAAGGACGTCGAGGTATTCCAGAAGGTATCTGAGGTAGCTGCGAAAGAAAGGGTTATGTTAAGCTCTTTGACGCCTGACATGGCTGAGGCTGGAATTCTAGGCGACGTGTGTAAAGCTGCTAAGGACAATGGTCATGTTGTTCTCGCCTTTACAGCTCTAGACCTGAACCGAGCGAAGGAGCTAAATCGAAGACTGTACGAATTTTTGCCGAAGGAAAGCATAGTGATGGACCTCACGACCGCGGCTTTAGGCTACGGGCTTGAATACTCCTTTAGTATTCATGAAAGGGCTAGGCTGGCGGCTTTAGCCGGAGACAACGAGCTTCAGCATCCAACATTGTCGGGAACAACGAACGCTTGGGCTGCAAGAGAAGCTTGGATGAAGATGGGCGCAGAATGGGAACCGCGTGAGCTCAGAGGACCAATTTGGGAAACAGTGACAGCGTTAGTTTTGCTTCTCGCAGGCGTAGACATATTTATGATGATGCACCCAGCTGCGATTCGCACGGTAAAAGACGTTATCAAGAACATCTCAGGTCTGTCGCATACGAGGCGTGAGGATACTGATTGGATTTCAATAAGAATGTAGGAGCGATCTCGGTTGACCGAAAGAACGGTGAAAAAAAGCATTAAGGAACTAAGTCCTTTAGACGTCTACAAGTTGCTTCCCCGAATCACACCGCCATGCGCAGAGTGTGGAGAAAAGAACTGCATGGCCTTCGCTGTGAAAGCTGTTACCAGGGAAGTTGCGCTGGAAAAATGTGCTCCCCTTTTAACTGAAAAATACAAGGCTGAGTACGCTCAACTCAGGGATCTTTTAGCTCCACCCGTTAAAGAGATAACTGTTGGCATAGGTGACCGCTCTGTCAAGATTGGTGGAAAAGCTGTTCAATACCGCCATGAGTTTACCTATCATAACCCAGCACCAATAGCCATCGACATTGCAGATGAAATGTCGGATACTCAGATACTGGAACGAGTAAAAGCCATCGAGGGTTTCCGCTACAACTACATTGGAAGAATATTGAAGCTCGACATGATTGCTGTAAGATCATCTTCAAACGACCCGTCTAGATTTGGAGCAGTTGTGCAAAAGGTCGCTGAGTCCACAACTCTGCCGCTGATTCTCTGTTCCTTCAATCCAGAGGTGATTGAGGCAGGTCTAAAGACAGTTTACACCAATAGACCGTTGATTTACGCAGCCACGGAGAACAATTGGAGCAAGATGGCTGAGCTAGCGTTAAAGTATGACTGCCCTCTTGTGGTGCATGTCTCTGAAGATCTGCGCATGCTTAAATCGTTAGTTAAAACGCTCGTTGAATATGGCGTTGAGGATTTGGTGCTTGACCCAGGAACTTTTGTCGGAAAGGGTTTAGCTAGCACGATTAATAACTTCACTATGATAAGGCGAAGCGCGTGTGGCGGGGACAAACTGTTAGGGTTCCCCATACTAGGAGCTTCAATCGCAGCTTGGAAGGAGAGGACTGAGCCCAAAGAACTTTTGATGTGGGAAGAAGCGTGCCTTGCGTCTATTCTATTATCGAGGTACGCCGATGTACTGGTAATGCACAGCCTTGAAGGGTGGGTAATTCTGCCCAACACTATTTGGAGGTTCAACCTATATACTGACCCAAGTAAGCCTGTTTCGGTTGAGGCTGGACTGAAAATCTTTGGAGCGCCAAACGAAGATTCGCCTGTTATGATTACGACGAATTATGCTTTAACCTTCTTTACAGTTGAGTCAGACATAAGATCGGCAAACATTGACTGTTTCCTCATAGTTGTCGACACAGGCGGACTTAGCGTAGAAAGCTCCGTTGCGGGAAGGTACTTGACGGCTGAAATCATTACCGAGGTGTTACGTAAGTCAGGAATTGAAGAAAAGGTAAAACACAGGTACCTCATCATTCCAGGACTAGCTGCGAGATTAAGTGGCGAAATTGAACAGCTTTCAGGCTGGCAGGTTCTAGTTGGCCCAAGAGACTCGTCAGGAATACCTACATTTCTAAAGGATAGATGGCCGCCGAAAAAGGAATGACAACAAGGGCTTAGAGGAAAAAAAATGAGACTCATTGTTTCGATGGGAAGGGGAGGAAGTGGGAAAACAAGCTTTGTCGCATTATTATCCAAAAGCTTCATCGAGGTCGGCAAGACACCGATCCTGCTTGTAGACGCCGATCCTGACCAGAATCTTGCTGAGGTTGTTGGCATCGACCTTGAAAAAGAGGGCAAAAAGACAATTTCAGAGATCGTAACAGAAACTTTTCTGGAAGAAAAAGGAACATTGGTTGGTGTGCCTCCTTCGGAAAGGGTGGAAGGCAAGATTTGGGAAGAAGGATTGTACGAGGGAAAACAGTTCGATTTGATAGCGATTGGACCCAAGTGGGTTGAGGGATGTTACTGTCTTCCTAATGCTGCCCTAAAAAACGCGTTGGAAAGGCTGGTGAAAAACTACGAAAACGTGATTGTTGACTCTCCAGCGGGCTTAGAACACCTTAACAGGAGGATAACCTCAAACGTTGACGACATCTTCGACATAATTGACCATTCCCAAAAGTCTTTCGAGCACATAGTCAGAGCGGTCAAAATAATTGAAGAGGTCCGTGTGAGTTTCAAAAACTTTTACGTCGTCGGAGGATACAGATTTCCTGAGTCTCTGAAGCCAAGCATCGAGAAAAGAACAAATGCGGAGTTTTTGGGAAAAATAGCCTACGACAAGAACGTTGAAGAGTACATAATGTCTGGGAAATCTCTTCTCGAGCTGCCTTCTTCTTCTCCAGCTTATTGCTCAATAAACGCGATTATGAAGAAAGCCGGATACATCTGAGGCTTGAAACAGAGAGAAGAGAAGCGGAAGGCACGCAGCGTAATGAAAGCTAAAGAAGAAAACCTCGACATATTTCAAATGCTCAGTGAAAGTGCAAAAAGAAGAAAAGAAGAAAAGGCCAGAATCCTTGAATCGTTTGGTTTAAAGAACTTCTTTGATGAAGGCAACATAACAATCAATATGAGAACATGTAAAGGAGCCGAGTGTAAACTGTGCATTAAAGCCTGCCCTACGAACGCTCTTTATTGGGGGTACGGACAAGTAAAAATAATAGAGGAATTATGCTTGTACTGCGCAGCATGCGTTTTAAACTGCATAGTTGACAACTGCATAACGATATCTCGGAAACGGATAGAAAAGAAAACCGAGAAATTCGGAACCCCAAGAGAGGCATTTATGCTTCTTAACATTTTAAGCAGCACAAAAAGGGCGAAGATCATAGAAAAACGTTTTCCAAGTCAAGAGAGCTACCTAGAGATCCGAATAAGAGAAATCTTACAGAGAACCATGGGTAATGCGAAGACAGAGTTGGCAGGTGAGATTTTTTGAAGATCGCTATTGCAGGAAAAGGAGGCGTTGGAAAAACCCTGATATGCGGAACCCTTGCGCGGCTTTTAGCACGCGACGGATATAGAGTTCTCGCCGTCGACGCTGATCCTGCCATGAACCTTGCGTTTTCTTTGGGAATCCCGGTGACTGAGGTTTCGAAAATTGTTCCATTAACGGAAAACGAGGAGCTCATAGCTTCCAGAACTAGGACGCCGTATGGTTCAACTTTCAGTGCCTTAGTAAATCTCACACCAACCGTTGACGACATAACAGAGAAGTATGGAATAGTCGGACCTGACGGGGTGAGACTACTAGTAATGGGAACTGTTCGGTCAGGCGGTTCAGGATGCATGTGTCCAGCTAATTCTCTTGTAAGGGCTTTGATTAGGCACATTACCTTAGTAGAGAAAGACGTCGTAGTAATGGACATGGAAGCCGGTTTAGAACACCTTGGAAGAGCTACGGTGCGAGGGTTCAATGTTTTACTATGCGTCGTTGAGCCTGGATTGCAGTCCATCGAAACCGCAGCCAGAATAAAACGTCTAGCGGACGACATTAACGTGAAGGAAGTGGTGGGAGTTGGAAACAAAGTGGCATCTAACAGAGACGTAAAATCCATAAAGGAATCGCTGGAAAAAATCGGGATGCCGCTTCTCTGTTCTATACCCTTCGACAAAACCATTATACGTGCCGACTCTTTACGAGCTGCACCGATTGACTACGCACCATTCTCTAAAGCAATAACAGCCATAAAGGACCTGGAAAAAACACTCTTGTCGAGATATACCTAATAAAATGAGAGTTAATTCGAACTATGCAATTAGGAGAACCCGTAAAAACCGATCTGCGGTTGTGCTTTATATATGGTAAAGAATATGCTGAACGCGTCATAGGCAACCTTTGTAACCCAATCAATTTCTGTCAATCCTGCGGTCTCGCCTGTGGGCATTGCAGACAAAATTATGGAACCTTCGCTGAAAACATCACTGGCGTCTACGAGTTAACCGCTTCTGCACAGGATTTCCTGGAATATCCCGAGAATCTTTTCCCAGCAGACGCCGCGAAATGTGATGTAATGATAGCCATAGGTCTTCATCCAGATTTGTTACATGCCGTACCCCTATTTATAGAGAAAACCGGGGCAAAGGCTTTGATTGTTCCAATAGAGGAAGAAAACTGGTGTTCCACCGCTTCTCAGAGATACCTCAGTAGCACCCTTCTTAACATGGGCGTCGAGTACGCTTTTCCTAAACCCTTCTGTTCATTTGACTGCTCCCACGGTCCCATTTTAAACGAGTTCATCAATAAATTCAGAATTGGCAAACCGGAACTTGAAGTTGAAGTTAGGTATGACGCTATTCACCGTGTGTCTGTTTCCAGAAGCGCGCCGTGCGGGTCAACATGGTACGTGGCACAATGCATTAAGGGAAGAAGAACAGAAAACATAGAAGACGTCGTGGCTGTTGCCCACCATTCCTACCCGTGTACAGCAAGCATGACAATTGACCCGCAATTAAATGATACCATTCTTCACAAGGCAGGACACATAATCAGAGAAGCAGTGAGTGAGGCAATAAAGAAGGCACAACGTTAGAGACACGTGGGACTCAAACGGGAAAATCATAATAGCACAAAAAGACAAAAAACTACTTAACATAAAATATGATAGAAATATATCTGTTAACTAAGACCTTAGGAAGGGGTAAAAACGGGCATTGAACACCTAGAAAGGATTTTTAATCCCGAAAGAATCGCAGTCATCGGAGCCAGCAACCAAGAAGGGTCAGTAGGTTACAAGCTGCTGAACAACCTAATTGGTGTTGGCTTCAAGGGATTCGTCTATCCCGTTAACCCCTTCTACCGTAGCATTCAAGGCATAACGGCTTACCCAAGCGTCAAGAAAATCCCGTGGCAGATAGACCTTGCCATCGTAGCCACGCCTGCTCACATCACAGTACAAGTTGTCGAAGAATGCTGTGAAAAAGGAATAAAGGGAATAATCGTGGTATCCTCGGGATTCAGCGAATCAGGTTCGCGGAGAAACTTCCTAGAAGAGAAACTTTTAGAACTTAAACGAGCTTACGGCGTAAGAATAATTGGGCCGAACTGCCTCGGCGTCATGCGGCCGTCTATAAGACTTAACGCAACCTTTGCGAACAGGATGGCGGCGCCTGGAAGAATAGCTTTTATTTCTCAAAGCGGATCTGTTTGCGCCTCGGTTCTGGATTGGGCTGCCCGTGCGAATGTTGGGTTCAGCAGCGTAGTTTCGATTGGAAGCATGGTTGATGTTGACTTTGCTGACCTCATTGACTACTTCGGCGCAGACCCTGAAACAAGAAGCGTGCTTCTCTTCATCGAGTTCATAAGAGAACCTAAAAGGTTTATGAGCGCTGCGCGAAGGTTCGCGGCGACAAAGCCGATTATCGTTGTCAAGGCAGGAAAAACACCTGAAGGGATGAAGGCTGCTTCTCTGCATACAAGCGCCGTCATAGGTGAGAACATGATCTATCAAGCGTTTTTTGACAGGGCAGGCGTGGTCCGAGTTGACGAAGTGTCTGACCTGTTCAACTGCGCTGAGATACTGGCTATGCAGGCTCCTCCAAGGGGTCCTAACCTGGCTATAATTACGAATGCTGGTGGGCCTGGGGTGACGGCTACTGATGCGCTGGTGGCTAAGGGGGGTGGATTAGCAAGGCTCTCGGATGAGACGATTAGAGAGCTAGACAGCGTCCTCCCTTACTACTGGAGTCATTCTAATCCAATTGACATCTGTGAAGATGCGACTGTTGACAGGTTTAGGAAGGTTCTTGAAACGTGTCTGAAAGATCCGAACATTGATGGATACTTGGTAATCTTTTCGCCAATTGGATCTGCCGATTCAACGGAGACCGCTAAACTCGTTGTTGAGGTTTCGAAGGAGATTGATAAGCCGATTCTAACATCGTGGCTTGGTGAAGACAACGTTAGAGAGGCAAGGGACATTCTTAGGCAGAACAGGATCCCCACGTATTCAACGCCTGAGCAGGCGGTTGCGACTTTTGTGTACATGTATCAGCATGCGAGGAACCTTGAACTGCTCTATCAGACACCTGAGGAACTGCCTATTAACATTGCGCCTAACAGGAAAAGGTTGCAGCGAATCATAAACAAGGCAATAAAGGAAAAGAGGCAAACTCTGACGGGGCAGGAGGCGAGAGAATTTCTTGAGAACTATGGGATTTTAACTTTTAGGACACAAGCTGTAAAAACTGCTAAGGAAGCGGCGGAAATTGCGTCTGAAATCGGTTTTCCAGTGGTGATGAAAATATGTTTCGCCGACACTGCTTATGGGGCAGTGGAAAGTAACTTGATGATGAACCTAACGTCTGAGCAGCAAGTTGAGAAATGTTTTTTGGAACTCGTCGACCTCGCCAAGAGACATCTGCCACCATCAAAAATTGAGGGAGTAATCGTTCAACCCGTCCTTTCAGGCGGATACGAGCTGATTGTCAAATCCAAGCGTGACCCCCAGTTTGGCTCACTTATATTTTTTGGAATTGGAAAAGCCGGTGTTGAACTATACAACGATGTTGCAGTTGGATTTCCGCCCCTAAACCAAACTTTGGCCCGAAGGATGATTGAACAAACAAAGGCTTACAAGTCTCTTTGGGAAAAGTTTGGGGGCAACCAGTCGATGAGCATGCGGCATATAGAGGAAACATTGGTGAAGTTCAGTCACCTCGTTACGGATTTCCCGCAAATTGTTGAGGCTGATGTTAGCCCTCTGTTCTTCAACGGTAAAAATATGGTTGCGCTGAACGCCAATATAGTGTTGGACTTAAAGAAGGCTCCGAAGAGAACGCAGCCTTACGGTCATCTCATAATAAGGCCTTACCCGACGAGGTACACGTCTAGGCTGTCGCTGAGGACCGGTGAGGAGATAGTTTTGCGTCCGATAAGGCCTGAAGACGAGCCGCTTCTTTTTGAGCTTTTTGAAACTTTTTCGCCGCAGACTGTGCAGTTGCGGTTCTTTCAGCTCGTCAAGGACGTGTCTCATCACACTTTGGCGAGGTACTGCAATATTGACTACGACCGCGAAATGACTCTTGTCGCAGAAAAGTCCGAAAGGGGCAGACTTCTTCTAATCGGTATGGCCAAATTGGTCGTTGAACCGGACGGAGAAAGCGGTGAAATCGCAATTGTCGTGGGTGATCCTTGGCAAAATAGGGGACTGGGTTCAATGTTGGTTGACAACCTTATAAAAATCAGTAAAGACATGGGGCTTAAGAGAATCTTTGGAGAAATCTTAGCTGGCAACGAAAAGATGATTCACATCTGTTACACAAAAGGGTTCCAAATCAGAAAAATAGATGAGGAAACATGCTTAGCGACCCTTGACCTAAGTAAGGCATAAATTAAAATTTGGCAATGTGGCGTATAACTCAAATGAGAACTGGCATTTCACAAACTCTAAATATGCATAGTAACCTAAGTTTGTTAGTACATAATTTTTTGGAACATGCTTACACAATTATGTAGATGGGTTGAAATCCAATTGCAAATCCGATTAAGGGTGGACTCATACGAGGCAGGCGTCGGAGCAGTAGGTGGATTATCAACTTTTCATAATAATTTGTATCCCAGGCTTGTCAAAAGGGGTTTTGACATCAAAACCTTTTCTATGCGGTTTAATCCCGAGCTTCCTACAAGAGAGGAGTTTAAAGGAGTAATCATTAGGCGACCGTCAACCGATGTAGACTTAGATGTTGCCTACGCTTGGACCTACGACATTTTGCACCAGTACGGCATAAGAGTGGATTACTTGACGCCTTCGGAGATATATGTTGTTCCGAGATACTTCACGAACTTCGGCGCTGTTCCATCTCCCTTCAGGATGGCAGAGGCAGACGTTTTCTCTCCACACGATTGGATGTCATATCTGAGAAGTGGGTTGAACGCTTGGCTGCATCCAGACTTGGTTCAGGCAATTTTCATCCATTCAACTGAACCTGGCAGAATCGGCGGATTACAGCACTATAATATGAATGGAACATCCGACAAATTCGACTTGTCCGATTTTAGGTTGATGGCCAAAGGAGATTATGGCGCCTCGTTCTATCAGGGGCTTCGGTTGATTCGTGACCTTGAATTCCCTTTGACTTTCAAAATCTTGCATAGGCTTCGCAGCTCAGCTCTTTTCACTGTCAGCCGAATCCATAGGAAAGAGTACCTTTTTGGGTTAAAAGCCCATGGAATGCGGTTTGGAGAGGTGGAGGACAGAGTTTTTGCTATTTACCATGGTGTTGACACAAGTGAGTATAGACCATTGCCGAACGTCGAGAAAAAAGGGTTCACCATAGGTTTCATTGGAAGATGCACGCCTGTGAAGGGAATAGACGTTATACCTGAACTTGCAGCGATTTTGGTTAAGAAGATTCCAGAAGTTAAATTTCACGTGGTAACCAAGACTGAACCGCAGAACTATTATTATAAAACTTTTATAGACAGAATTCGAGATTTAGGTGTCAACGACAAGGTGGCTATTGACAACACATTCTATGTAGGTGAAGAAAAAATTAGGGTCATTAATTCATGGAACCTCACATTGGTTCCGTCAAGATACGAGCCTCAGGGGCAAGTGGACCTTGAATCCATGTCCTGCGGCGTTGTTCCCGCAGTAGGCTTAGGCGGGCTTCGAGAAAAAGTTGTTGACGGATTTAATGGCATATGGATAAACCCCGATGACCCGCAAGAAACAGCGGAGAAAATTATCCAGTTCTACAGAGGAAACTACAATGGCAGAAGCCAAGATGAGATTGCTCGAAACTGCAGGGAAGCCGCAGAAAAAATTTGGGACTGGGAGAAAAGAGCTGAGGTACATAAAGAAGTTTACACCTATTTGGCGGATGGTCGCGTGGATGACATCTCCAAAGACTTGGATAGTCTTTTGTTACCTAAACCTTCAGAAATCTAGTGGTTTTTTGCACCAAGTCTTACAATGACAATAAAGCTCTTAACACAAACCGTTATAATATGAGGCGTGGCCACAAAGAAATGAAGGTGTGCATGTTAACTTGGGAGTTTCCTCCTAGAATTGTGGGAGGCATAGCTCGACACTGTTATGGCTTGACAAGGGCGCTAGCAAAACTGGGTCATGAAATGCATGTTGTTACCTTAGAGTTTCCTGGCGCTTCTGACTTCGAAGACGTGGAAGGCGTAAAGGTGCACCGCGTAAAGATTGAGCTTGGGCATCCTAACTTCATAACTTGGACCTTGATTTTTAACCATTTCATGGAAAAAAAGGTCGCTGCCTTAAGCCACCAAATTGACTTTGACGTAATTCACGTACACGATTGGTTAACAACTCCATCTGGCATAGCTTCAAGAAATTACCTGAATAAGCCTATGGTTTGCACTGTTCACAGCACCGAGGTTGGCCGAGTGCAACGTCTCAACAGTCCCGATTCCTACATGATTGATGGTTTAGAGTGGTGGATGTTGTACGAGGCGAAGTCTGTGATAATGTGCAGCAATTTCATGATGAAAGAAGTTGTCAACCACTTCCACATTCCGCCAGAAAAAGTAAGCATAATCCCCAACGCAATTGATACTCATGAATATGCGGTTAACGTAGATAAGGAGGCTGTAAGAAAACGTTATGGAGTTATGCCTCACGAGAAGCTCGTTGTCTTCATTGGAAGACTGGTTCCTCAAAAAGGCGTGGAGTACCTAATCAGAGCTGCACCGTTAATCGTAAGAAACCACGGGGAAACCAAGTTTCTCATAGCAGGAGACGGATGGTCCCGCAGTCATCTGGAGAGCATGGCAGCTGCAACTGGGTATGGAAACAAGATACGTTTCTTAGGCTTCATCCCAGATTATGAACGTATAGAACTATTAAAGAGTGCCGACGTGCTGGTGATTCCCTCAATTTATGAACCATTCGGAATCGTCGCCTTGGAGGGAATGGCAGCAGGTGTCCCAGTTGTCGCCTCAAATGTTGGAGGCCTTTCTGAAATCATCGAACACGACCAAACAGGAATGCTTGCCTACTCTGAAAATCCTGAGTCTTTTGCTTGGTGCGTGAACAAGGCTTTGTCTGACCACGGATATGCAAACTGGATTATAGAAAACGCTAAAAAGAAGGTTAATGAAGAATATAGTTGGGAGCCTGTGGCCAGAAAGGTTTCAGAAGTATACAAAAAGATGTGTGAACGGTGATGTGGATTGGGTTTAAGAGGATATTCGATGCCTGACGAGATTTATTTTCTCTGCCTACTTCACAACATTGGAGCTACAAGCTCCGAGAAATCATTGTCGATAGAGGAAATTTCACAGTGGACAGTTATGGAGCCGCAGAAAGTAAGAGAAAATCTTGAAAAACTTATCAGCACACAGTATATTCAAAAAATCTACAGAGATGGGTTGGAAAGGTATCACGTGACGATTAACGGGATTAGAAAAGTTCTAAGCATGTATAGCTAGAACCTATACCCCAAGTGCCAAACCATCCATTTTCCATAAAAAGATAGTAAAGACATTTGTTTTCAAGTAAAAGGGTTTAAAAATTAGATAACATTAATTACTAACTTTCGATATAATTATTAGGAAAGTTGTTACACCATCTCGGGGGAAAAGTATGGAAAAAATGTCTGAAACCAAAGTTGATATTCTCGAATTATTGTGGGTTAATGATGGGCCACTTAATTCGAAACAAATCGTAGATAAACTTGGGCTGAAACCTCGCGCAGCAAATATGCATCTTATGGGTTTGGTGAAAAATGGGTTCATCGCTAAAAACGTTGACAACGAATATACGATAACGCCTTCTGGCAGAGTAGCTCTTGGATTCCCAGCAACCGACGAGAAACTTGCACGAAAAATATTAAGCAAAACCTTGAAAGAAAAGGCTTTTTATTTTTACAAAGGAATTGGTCAACCTACAGGCATAACGGCTGACAGCTTAAATGATTTTTGTGAAAAACTTAAGACTTTGGACACAAAAATAATAGAGTTTCACACTGAAAGAGGAGATTTTGAAGCTTGGGTCTCTTCTCTAGGAGACCTAGAACTAGCCAAACGGTTAAAGGTTATCCGAGGAACAAATTTGTCCGGCGAGTTACTTCGCAAAAAGACCTATGAGTCAGTGAAATCCAGATGCGAAGAACTGTCTAAAGCAAAGTAGGTTCCTCGTTCACGTCAAGGAAACCCGTTCATCACCCTCATTATTTATACAAAAAAGGTAGACTCCTTTTTCAAAGAAAAACTGTTTACACGATTTAGTATTAAGATGAGGATTCAGATGATAGAAATCGATGGAAGCCAAAAGAGCGGCAGCGGAACAATACTTAGACTTTCCGTAGCCCTAGCCGGAATCACAGGAGAACCGTTGCATATATTTAATATTCGCAAGAAGCGAAGCGAACCTGGTCTTAGACCTCAACACCTAGAAGCTGTTCTAACAGCCGCAAGACTTTGCAATGCAACAATAAAAGGCGCCTCACTAGGTTCAAAGGAACTCTGGTTTGAACCAGGAAAAATCGTAGGTGGACAAATAAAGGCTGAAATTGGAACCGCGGGAAGCATCCCGATGTTAATTTTAACGGTTTTACCGATGTGCATCTTCGCACAGCGACCTGTGAATCTTACGATAACAAAAGGAGGAACCGATGTCCTTCATTCCCCTACAATAAATTATATACGTTTCGTCTTACTTCCAACATTAGAACAGATGGGCGTGAAAGCAACACTTAAGGTTAACAAATACGGCTACTACCCAAAAGGCATGGGAGAAGTTACGTTAGAAGTTCAGCCTTGCACACAAATACTTCCATATAAACGAACGGAATTTGGGAAAATTACAGAACTCAAAGGCATCTCAGTCTGCACTTTCTTGGCTGACAGAAATGTTGCCGTGCGCCAGGCGAAAGAGGCAGAAAGACTTTTAGCACCCCACGGTTACCACCCAAAAATCGAAGTAGTCAATGACTTTTCAAACCCGCTGCAGAAAGGAAGCTCACTGGTCCTTTGGTTCACAACTAATACCAACGCGATTTTAGGCAGTGACTCGATTGGCGAGATACAAAAGCCAAGTGAAAAAGTCGCCTACGAAGCTGTAAAAAACTTGCTAATTGAAATCCAGGTAAAGGCAACGGCTGATGTGCACCTAGCTGATATGCTCATTCCATTCATAGCATTAGCAAAGGACGAGTCAGAGTATCTCACGAGGATGATAACCGACCACATCGAATCAAACATATGGCTCACATCCACGATTTTAGGAACAAAATTCAAAACCGAAAAAAATAACGGATTGTACAAAATATCAAAAACACATTGAAAAACACGAATCAGGCAAAGAAGACACTTAAATCAAACCTAGACATAATCGGATTAGTCTACACATGAAAGGTTTTAGCACCGCCATGTAATCCACAGTTCCACAGTGTTTCCACAGAGCCTATATAAAGAAAAAAAGTTCTCAAGGCGCACGGAACAATCACGAAACAGGGCGGATGGTCAAAAAAGCTGACCCGACTATATATACCCCTCTCCCTCAACAACAAGCACAAAACAAGAAAAATTCTGACCGAAGAGCCTAAAAAAATAATGCATGTAAAAACCAGCAAACCTCGATAATCCACTTGTTTAAATATTATTTCCAAGTAACTGAATGGGTTGAGGCACTCAAATTGGACCCCTTACCTGCCGACAAAGAAATTGAAACCTACTTCTTTACGCTGTGCAAACTCGCTGAGCTGGGCGCCCGGCATAGAGCAATAAAAATCTCAACCACGTTTCTAGCCGAAAAAATGGGGCTTTCCCAACAAACCATTTCCCGCCGCTTAATAGAGCTTGAAAAGAATGGCCTAATACAGAAAACTGCTACACGAGACGGTTGCCTTATTAGTGTAACAAAGCAGGGAGAGAATCTGCTGAAAAAAGTTCACACAGTTCTAAGCACCATTTTTGAACAAAAACGGCCAGTCTTAGTCACAATTGAAGGAACAGTCTTCAGCGGACTAGGAGAAGGCGCATACTACGTCACCAGACCGCATTACAGAAAACAGTTCATCGAGAAACTGGGATTCGACCCGTATCCAGGAACCCTGAACATAAAAATAACGAACGAACTAGACCTAAGAATGCGAAGGGAACTGGACACTTACGACGGAATAACGATTGAAGGCTACACAAATCAGGACAGAACATACGGCGCTGGGAAATGCTTCAAAGCCATAATCAATAACAGAGAAAAAGGAGCCGTAGTCATAGCGCTAAGAACCCACTACGACAACTCAGTAATCGAAGTTCTCGCCCCAACAAACCTACGTAAAAGCCTAAAACTAAAAGACGGAAACAAAGTAAAACTTGAAGTCTACCTAGCTGAATCCTAAAACAGCAACCAAGGCTACGTCTTAACCAGCTGAACAAGCCGCTTATCCTTTGCTAAAGAAGAAACCGAAACTAAGCCTGAAACCTCCAGCTTCATCAAGGCATTGTTCAAATCGTCAAACCCAATTTCCCTGTAAAAAGCCTTCAAAGCCTCAAAAAGCTCAACGTCCGTGATGGAACCTTTCTCGCGAAGAATCTCAACAACCGTCGCATAAACCGGTTGAACCTTCCACGTGTTTCCAGCCATGACCATAACACCAAAAGAAAATTATGCCACTATAGGCGCAGGCTTCTGCACCTTCCTGACCTGCTTCGAGAAACTCTTGTACCAGTTCTCCATGTCCGACGTAATGCTTGGACCAACCTTCTTAACCGCCTCGGTAAAGTCTGCCAAAGTCACTTCCTTCGAGTTCATGTCCCTGCGAAGAGCAAACAAAGCTGCCTCCCTGCAAGCTGACTCAAGATCGGCGCCAGAATAACCCTTCGTCAACCGAGCTAGCTCCTTAAGGTCCACGTCCTTAGCCAACGGCATACCCTTGGTGTGAATCTTAAGAATCTGTAACCTACCTTCCTCACTCGGTTCAGGAACATAGATCAGCCTATCAAACCTTCCAGGCCTTAAAACAGCAGGATCCACAATGTCAGGCCTGTTTGTAGCTGCAATTACGACAACATCCTGAAGAGCTGAAATACCGTCAATCTCCGTAAGCAGCTGGCTGATCACACGGTCGGTTACGCCGCTGTCGCCATAACCTGAGCCGCGTCTTGGAACAAGGGAATCCATCTCGTCAAAGAAAATAATCGACGGAGCAGACATCCTCGCCTTCCTGAAGACCTCACGAATGGCCTTCTCAGACTCTCCAACCCACTTAGAGAAAACCTCTGGACCTTTAATTGAAATAAAGTTCGCCTCACTTTCCGTAGCCACAGCTCGAGCAAGCAAGGTCTTACCGCAACCCGGCGGACCAAACAACAGAATACCTTTAGGCGGCTTGATTCCGATTCTCTCGAAAACCTCAGCATTCTTCAAAGGCCACTCAACAGATTCCCTAAGCTCCATCTTAACCTCCTCCAAGTCCCCAACCTCATCCCAATGAACAGTCGGAACCTCTATAGCAACCTCCCTCATCGCAGTAGGCGTAATCTCCTTGAAAGCATTCATAAAGTCATCCATCGTAACCTTCATCTTCTCCAAGACAGCAGGCGGAATCCTCTCCTGCTCAAGATCAATTTCAGGCAAATACCTCCGCAAAGCCTTCATCCCAGCTTCACGACTTAAAGCGGCAAGATCCGCACCTGTGTATCCATGCGTTACGTCAGCAAGCTTCCTAAGATCAACATCATCAGCTAAATACATGCCCCGCGTGTGAACCTGCAAAACCTCGTAACGCCCCTTCTTGTCAGGAATACCAATCTCTATCTCACGGTCAAACCTTCCAGGCCTTCTAAGCGCAGGATCCAAAGCGTTCGGACGGTTAGTCGCACCAATCACAATAACGTTACCACGGCTCGTCAAACCGTCAAGCAAAGCCAAAAGCTGAGCCACAACTCTTCTCTCAACTTCACCAGTAACTTCCTCACGCTTCGGAGCCACGGAATCAAGCTCATCAATAAAAATAATAGCTGGAGCATTCTTCTCAGCCTGCTGGAAAATTTCGCGAAGCCTCGCCTCAGACTCGCCGTAGAATTTACTCATAATCTCTGGACCGTTAATCGAAAAGAAGTTCGCATCAGACTCATTAGCAACTGCCCTTGCAAGCAAGGTCTTACCGCAACCCGGCGGACCGTGAAGCAAAACACCCTTCGGCGGATCAATTCCAAGCCTCTGAAAGATTTCAGGATGCCGCATCGGAAGCTCAACCATCTCTCTAAGCCTTTGAATCTCCTCCTGCAGTCCACCAATATCCTCATACGTTGTCCTGGGAACCCCAAGCTTCGCCTCAGGAGCCGGCTCAGAAAGAATCTGAAGCTTAGTGTCATACGTTAACCTAAGGATGCCGTGAGGCCTCGTCTTCATAACAGTGAAC
>JAGTQS010000005.1:36578-36787 GCA_018397055.1 Candidatus Bathyarchaeota archaeon
AAACGTTCTTTCCATAAGCCTGTTCTTCACAAAGTTCGTAAAATCCTCGTCCACGTTAAGCCGCATATCAATGGGCGCCAACACAATGCTTATAGCGTCCTTAACCTCAGCCTTGCTTATAGTGACGTACTCATTAATTGACACACCCGCATTCTTTCGGGTGAACCCGTCTATCCTAATAATGTCCTTGCCTTGATCCTCAGAGTAAG
>JAGTQS010000004.1 GCA_018397055.1 Candidatus Bathyarchaeota archaeon
GGATAATCGAAACTTTCAGTTATGGGTAGACCCTGTTAATCAACCTTGGAAATGCTATGGCGTCTCTTATGTGTTCAAGATTGCATATCCACGCAACTGTCCGTTCGACGCCTAGGCCGAAGCCTGAATGGGGTACAGAGCCATATCTCCTGAGGTCGATGTACCACTCATAATCTTTCGGGTTAAGGTTTTCTTCCTCTATCCTCTTCAGTAATTCGCCTAAATCGTGGATTCTCTGTCCGCCGCCAGTTATTTCACCGTAGCCTTCAGGAGCAAGAAGGTCAGCTGACAAAGTGACGTTCGGATTAGCTGGGTCAGGCTTGTGGTAGAAGGCTTTAATGCCTTTTGGGAAGTGAGTAACGAAGAAGGGTTTATCAAAATCTTCGGTAAGCTGCTTCTCCTCAATCCATCCAAGGTCGTTTCCATACTCGAATTTTACCCCCTTCTTTTCGAGGATTTCGACAACCTCGTCGTATCGGACTCTTTGAAAAGACGGTGACATACCCAAGATTTCCTGAGGAGGCCTACCTAGCATTTCCAGTTCTTTCGCTGCCTTTTCCGCTAACCTTGCGAATACGTGACCTAAAAGGCTCTCTTGAACCTTCATTATGCAGTCCAAATCACACCAGGGTGCTTCAGCTTCAAGGTGCCAGTACTCAGTAAGATGTCTACGAGTTCTGGATTTCTCAGCTCGAAATGACGGAGCAACGGTGTAGATTTTCCCTAGACTGGCTATAGCTGCCTCCGCATAGAGCTGCCAGCTCTGGCTGAGGTACGCTTCCTGTTCGAAGTATTTGACAGAAAAAAGCGTTGAGCCGCCTTCACATGCAGCTGTTATCAATGTCGGAGAGTGAAACTCGGTGTAGCCGTTGTTTTGGAACCATTCTCTTGCGGCTTCGAGGAACTTTGACCTTACGCGAAGTATGGTTTGCATCTTCGGGTTTCTTATCCACAAATGCCTATGGTCAAGCAGAAACTCGGGACCGTGAAACTTCTTTGCAATTGGGTAATCTGCCTCAGCTAGGTGGACGACGTTCATGTTTTCGATTCTAATCTCGTACCCGCCGGGAGCCCTTTTGTCCTCGAAAACTGTGCCTGTAAGCTCCAACGAGGACTCTTGAGTGAGGTTTTTTGCATCCTCAAATTTCGCATCGTCCACTTTGCCCTTTTTCATAGTGCACTGAATTATGCCCGTTCCGTCGCGAACCATGAAGAAATGTATGCCCCCGCTGGACCGCATATTGTCAAGCCAACCGCGAACTTGAACGGTCTTACCTGTATATTGCCCAGAAAGGATGGATGAGACATCAACAAACCCGTTCATGCCCTTAACCCAGCCGTGTTTAATTGAACAGATTGTATCTTGGACAGCTTCTAAAAGTTTTTCCACGTAAAACCTTTGCGTAAAACACCTTAGGCTGTCTGCTTTGGCTTCTCAGTCGGCTTGTAAAGCTTCTTTTCATAGGCGCTTTTCGGCTTAAACTTTCCTTTCAAAGGTTGAGGCATAGCTTTTTGTCTCTCAATGTTTTTGTATCTCGCCAAAGTCTTAGCTATCTTCGTCTTTGATGGCCCTAAAGGTTTTTTCGGTTTACGTTTTTGGGCCAATGCCTTAAAAGCAGGCGACAAGGGTTTTCGTCTTTGCCTTTTCTTTTGAACGCCCGCTAAGGTGGAAGCTTCCTTTCTGAACGAAGCCTTCTTTTCCGCCAAGTTAACGTTTTCAACCCTCCAGCCTACTGTCAGCCAAGCTTCGGAAGCTGAGTGGCTTAAGCTGTTATTCCACCACTTTTCGCTGGTGTACGCAGAGTCTGGCAGTTTGTCGCCGAGAATTTCTTCAATAAACTTGAACGTGAGAGTTACATAGTTCGAGTATTGCGCTCTTCGAACCAAAAATTGGCTGAGTGGCGCATATTTGCTTCTAGGAGCAGCAGGCATCAGCCTTCGTTTGGCACAACTTAGGCAGGTTGGCTTTCCTTCCTCATCGTAGACAAGGCAGTTTCTACAATATAGCTTCTTACATCTGTTACACCGAGAAAGTGCATAATATGGAACGGTTACGCCGCAAAGCGAACAGTCTTCCTGAACGGGAACCATAACAACACACTGAACCTTTTCACTAACATGAATAGAGGGTTCAGCAACAAGATAAGGGTTCGCATTCATATATGCCTTAAAATTACGGATTAGGAAATGATAAAGAGTTGAAATGGGAAACTGTTAAATTGATTAAAGAAGAAACAGATAAACACTCACGGAGAGGTCTATGTTGGAAAAGAAGGTTGTAACTTTTGGAGAAATCATGCTTAGGCTTACGCCGCCAAACTTTCTAAGGTTCGTTCAAGCAAGGTCGTTCGATGCCATTTACGGCGGAGGAGAAGCCAACGTAGCGATTGCCTTGGCAAACTTCGGTGTTCCAGTGGACTACGTGACCAGGCTTCCTGCTAACGCAATTGGAGACGCCTGCCTGAACTATGTGAGGCAATTTGGCGTTGGAACAAGCAAAATAGTTCGTGGAGGAGAAAGGCTTGGCATTTACTTCATGGAGATGGGCGCTGCGCAGCGGGGAAGCGAAGTGATCTATGACCGCTCAAACTCGTCTATAGCAACTATTGAACCCGGAATGGTAGACTGGGACAAAGCCTTCGCTGACGCATGCTGGTTCCACTGGACAGGCATAACACCAGCAATAAGCAGAGGCGCGGCGGAAACGTGCCTCGAAGCTGCGAAAAAGGCAAAGGAGAAGGGGCTAACTGTTTCCTGCGATTTGAATTACCGTGCTAAGCTTTGGAAATGGGGACGCACTGCAACTGAGGTTATGACGGAGCTCGTAAAATACGCGGACATTGCGATATGCAATGAAGAAGATGCTGAAAAGGTTTTTGGCATTAAGGCGCCCGGCGTTGATGTGCTTAAGGGGAAGGTTGAGGCGGAAAAATACCTCTATGTTGCCCAAAAACTAATGGAGAAGTTCCCTAACCTCGGCAAAATCGCCATTACGTTGCGGGGAAGCATCAGTGCCAGCCATAACACGTGGTCAGGTGTGCTTTACGACGGAAAGGCTTTCTATTCCGCTCCTACTTACGATATTACAGACATCGTTGACAGGGTTGGAGGCGGAGACTCGTTTGCTGCGGGTTTAATCTATGGGCTTCTCAAGTTCAGCGACGACCTTCAAAGAGTCCTGAACTTCGCAGTTGCAGCTTCGTGCCTCAAGCACACGATTTTCGGCGACTCAAACATCGTCTCGGTCGCTGAGGTTGAAAAAATAATGTCTGGAATTGTTTCTGGAAGAGTTTCAAGGTAACAAAAGAGGGTGATAGATTGGCGAAATTCATGAAACACGTAGTCATTGGAAAAATATTAGAGCTAGGATTGGTGCCTGTCTTCTACCACGACGATTTGGAGACAGCTAAGAAAATTGTTCAGGCATGCGTTGACGGAGGACAAAAAATAATCGAGTTCACAAACAGGGGCGACTTCGCATACCAAGTCTTCGCTGAGCTCGCAAAATGGGTTAACACCACATTCAAAGACGTCATAATCGGCGTAGGCTCAGTCATCGACCCAGAGACAGCTGCGCTTTACATCAACAGCGGAGCAAACTTCGTTGTTGGACCCGTCTTTAACCCAGAAATCGCCAAAGTCTGCAACCGACGAAAAGTGCCTTATTCACCTGGATGCGGCAGCGCCACGGAGATTTCGCAGGCTGAAGAAATGGGATGCGACATAGTTAAAGTCTTTCCAGGTGAAGAGGTCGGCGGCCCATCATTCATAAAAAACATGCTTGCTCCATGCCCGTGGGTTAAGCTCATGCCGACCGGAGGCGTAGACACCACACGTGAAAGCATCTCAGAATGGATTAAGGCAGGGGCAGCTGCACTTGGCATAGGGTCAAAGCTCATTTCTAAGGAACTTGTCGCCACAGGAGACTTCGAGGCCATCACAAAAAAAGTTGAACAGTGCCTTTGGTGGATACAAGAAGCAAGGGGAACGCCGCTGTTCCTCGGAATAGAACACGTTGGCCTTTATCCTAACGGAGCTACTGCCGAAGAAATCACGAATTGGTATGCAGACACCTTTGGGTTGACAAAAACTGAGGGAACATCGTCCTTCTTCATTTCAGGCAAGGGCTCTGGAAGAATCGAAATCATGAAAGCCGCTGAACCCGTTAAGTGCCACATCGCAGTTCGCGTCTCCAACTTCGAGGAAGCCTGCAAACGCCTACAAGAAAAGGGCTTTGAACTTGAAGAGCCAAAAATTAAGAAGGGAACCAAAGCTGCCTTCCTAAAGACACCTGACCCCGCTGGAAACAGAGTTCACATTCTATACCAGGCTCCCTAGATAGAGCCCTTAACAGCCCACTTTCCTTTTTTCTAAAAAAGCATTTTTTAAAAAAAGGTTCTCAATAATCTTTTTTAGGTTTTTGCCGAATTGTGTGTTCAGTAATCCGTCAATGTTGCCGATGTTTTGTTCAAGTTCAGAGTCAAATGGCAAGGCACCGAGATAGCTGAACCCCTTAGCCTCAACTTGCGAGCGTATCCACGTTGATTCTTGCGTTTGCATGTTTTCTATTACGCCAACCACGGGATTCTTTGTTTCCCTTAGCAAGTCAAGGAGTTTTCCAACGGTCTCAAACGCAAGCCTCGATGGTGTTGTAACAATGAGAAACTTGACGTTTTGTACGAACCGAAGCAAGTCTAGAGTGACGTCGCCTATTCCAGGAGGCATGTCAAGGATAAGATAGTCCAGGTTTCCCCACTTTGTCACGGCTAAGAGTTCGATGAAGGCATCCGAGGTTTCGGAACCTCTAAGCGACGATGCTCTGCCAGCGGAATAATAAACGACGGACATGAACCTTAAGCCGTGGATTTGCGGGGGAACTATGCCTTTTTCTTCTTTAGGCTGCTCGTTGCCAATGTTTAGGACAACGTGCGAGGAGGGGCTTGTAAAATCAAGGTCGAAGAATCCAACCTTGTATCCATTTCGAGCCAGAATTAAAGCTAGTACGGAGGCAACCAGGGTTTTTCCGACGCCTCCTTTTCCGCTTGACACTGCGATGACGTTTCGAACATTTTTAAGCCGTTCATCTATGATTGCTGTTCGAGGGTCAATCACAGCGTTTTTTCCCCACTATGTTTTCTATCCAAACTCCACGTCCCTGTTCAACTTCGAAGTCTGGACTGTTGCACTCTGGGCATCTGACAAAGGCATGGGCAATTTCAGGAACAAAATGAATAGCCTCCCTCGAGGATTTGTCAAGTCCAGTTTTGCTGAATAGCCATCGGCAGCCGCACACCCTGCATTTAAGCCTTGCACGGGTTTTTCTGATTTTTATTTTTGCATCTTTCAGTCTGCCACTTAAGAGTTGCGAAAGCGCGAACTTGAAGATTTCAAGGTCAACTTGTTGAAGTTCGCCGAGCCCGATGTTGATTGAGGCGACCTTTTTCATTCCGCTCTTTTCAACAACCTCAGAAGCTGCTGACACCACTGCCTCAGCAAGCGCCCATTCATGCATACAAAAAAAGTGGAACCAAGTTTATTTAAGGGTATTCCGTTAATAAGCAGATACAGGTTCTCTTTTTTTTTCCTTGTCAGTTTAGTTTGGCTTAGTGTTGTTTCCTTCTTTGTTTGTCTACCTTTTTATGGTGTTTAGGAACAAGTCTTCTTCTTATGATTTGCCGTTCTATCCGTACTTCCTTCATTGTTTCCTCTAAGATTCTCGGCGTCTCTAACTGTGCTTGCTGAGGTGGAATTACGATTGGCTCAACCTTTTTTTCCTCAACATGAGCAGGTGTAATCGTGGGTTGATCCCTTTTCTTAACAAGCGGCTTAGCTTTTTCTGCTTTACGGGTTCTTTTTCTTTTTGCCGTTTTTGCAGATGGCTTTTTTGCTGTAACCTTAGCTGGTTTTCTCTTTCTAGTTTTCCTTGTCGCCTTTTTTATTAGTCCAGTTTTTTCAGCGTATTCTCTGACTTTTTGAACTGAGAGAACTCTCAGAGCTCTAATGATGTCTTTCTTTTTTTCTGCCTTTTTCATTCCGAACAATGTTGGTTTTTCAAGCAGAACGCCTGTTTCTTTTGCCAGCCTTTTTAGCTGATTGGCACTCATGATGTGGAGAAGCTCTTCTTTGGTAAGCCTGTTTATTCCTAAAAGTTCGATGAGGTCGGATTCTTTGAACTCAGAGGTGACGAGAACGTCTATGGCTTCTTCTTTCGACCTCACTTTTTGAACATTGCCTTGAGCGTCCTTCTTCTCAAAAGTGATGCCGTTTTGGCGACCGAGCTTCAATAGTTCATCAAAACTTAGCCTGCTTAATAGCTCCCAAGATGCCTCGTAGTCTGCAAGCTTAGCTGAAACAGACAACAACAACCCTGCTCAGAAATATTATAATCCCAGAATACTAAAGTCTTATGGAATATGGCCTTCGCATCATCGTTAAGGCTAATTGTTCAGAAAATGGAGAAACGGGATAAATGGCTGAGAAAAATGGGCAAATAACAATGCTGCATGGTGCAGGCGGAACCGTAATGCACGACCTAGTAAAGAACACAATCCTAAAGTATTTGGGAGATACAAAAAGTCCTGGGTTCGTCGAGGTTCCTCTAAACTTCTTAGACGACGCAGCGGTCGTGGACGACATCGTGTTAAAAAGCGATTCTCACGCGGTTAAACCCATATTTTTCCCAGGAGGCGACATAGGCCGACTAGCTATCTCTGGAACAGTGAACGATATAGCAGTTTTAGGAGCGGAACCCTTCGCACTGGCGTGCGGTCTCGTTCTAGAAGAAGGCTTGTCCACAGCCGACCTTGAACGAATCTTGAGGAGCATGCGGGACGCCTGCGTCGAAGCAGGCGTCGGTGTTGTCACAGGCGACACAAAAGTTGTTGAGAAAGGCAGCTTAGGGGGATGCGTCATCAACGTTTCTGGGGTTGGTAGACGAACTGAGGCTCTTGAAAAAAACATGTTGGTTGTCAAAAAGTTTAGAAAAGATTTCCAATCCAGATGGATTCTGGACTCGAACCTTTCTGGCGGCGAAAAAATAATCGTTTCAGGCACCATTGGCGACCATGGTTTAGCTGTTCTCTCAGCCCAAGAAGGCTTAAGCTTCGGAAGCGAAATCAAGTCGGATGTGAGGCCTTTAAACCGCTTGATTTTACGTTTACTTGAAGAGGCAGGCGGCATCGTAGCCATGAAAGACCCTACACGTGGGGGATTAGCCGACGCCTTAAACGAGTTTTGTGACAAGTCAGGCGTAGGCATACTTCTTGAAGAAGGGAAGGTTCCAATTCGTGAAGACGTTAGGTCAGCCTGCGAGATGTTGGGCTTAGACCCGTTCGAGGTAGGCAACGAAGGAAAAATAGTCATCGGCGTAGTTAAAGAAAAGGCTGAGGAAGTCCTAACGCTTCTGCGGTCAACGGAGGAGGGAAAGGACGCTGAGATTGTCGGAGAAACGAACGTAAATTTCAAGGGGGTTGCGGTGCAAACGGTGGTAGGCGGAAAAAGAATAATCGCTAGACCCATAGGAGACCCTGTTCCTAGAATTTGTTAACTTTTCACGGTTCTAGGCAGAGGGTTAATGCAAAATTTTATGTGTTAAGAAGGTTCAATTTTACATGATGATATATGGTCTTGATTGATTTACGCAACCAGAAAACTGCGAGAACCAAAGAGGAAATGCTTAAGCATCTGAAAAGTTTTCGGTTAGAACCTCGTTTTTCTGCTGGAGTCTGGTTTTTCTTTCCAGGGGGAAGCCGATTTCACGAAGCCTTTATAGAAAAGGGCTCGGTACAGGACACGCTTGACAAGGTTGCGCACCTTTACGACTGTGGAGTGATTGATTCAAGTTTCGGTTTGGAAGCCCACTATCCCAACGAGGTAAACGATGAGCTCCTAGACAAGTATAAGAGCCTTCAAAAAGAAACGGGCATCAAGCTGATAACCGTTGTCCCAAACCTTTTCTACGAGAAATCGTTCGAGTTCGGCTCACTCTCAAATCCCAACCCGAAAATAAGGAAAAAGGCCATTGACCGTACAATTACGACCCTGAAAATTAACAAGGAACTCGGCACCGAATTCTGCATTGTTTGGCCCGGCGGAGACGGATACGAGAATCCCTTTGGAACCGAATTCTACAGCATGTGGGACAACTTCGAGAAAGGGTTAGCTGAAGCCATGGACGCTGTTCCAGGACTCAGGGTTGCCATTGAGCCAAAGCCCTACGAGCCGAGGGGAAACAACATATATAGGAACACGGCGAACGGGCTTCTCATGGCTAGAAACATCGAGGCACTGTTGACTTCCAAGGAGAACAGAAAAATCCTCAGCGAAGGGCACGCACTTGTTTGTTTGAATCCTGAAGTTGGGCATGTGCTTATGGGGCACGAGGAGCTAGCGTACTCCTTTGCCTCCATACTTAGAGAAGGCAGACTTGCACACACGCATTGGAACAGTCAGCCTCTTGGTAACTATGACCAAGACCTGAACGTGGGAGTGTTGGGCCTTGACCAGATGTACGCAGCGATGCTTGTGCTAAGGATGTACGGATATAAGTGCAGGTTTGGGATAGACATCAACCCGGAGAGGATGCCTGTTGAAAGAGCCCTGGTTCTTAACATTAATGCGCTTAGAGCAGCGTGTGACCGTGTGAACCAGATTGACTACGAAAGACTTGTTGAAGCCATGTATAATCCTGAACAAAACAGAGGCGCAGCAGAAGACATCTTAACGAGAGCTTTGGCTCCGCCTTCAACTAAACTCATCGACTTGAACAAAGCAGACTAGAAAGAACCTTTTCTGCGGCACGAAAATCTGTTTCCGCCTCAGCCTCTGTAACCTTACGTGTTAGGCGTGTGTTTGCATCGAATCTTTTAAGGCTCTATTTGTCTTCTTCGCTGTTCGATTGTTTCGGGAGAATCTTAAAGTGCGGTTGAAGCCTACCTGAGCTTAAAAGGGCGTTCATAAAGAAATACGTGTCCGCGTACTTTTGTTTTACCATGTTTTCTATTTCCCCTGCCGAATAGATTTTTCCAACTTCGAGCTTTAGCTGCTCGTCAATCATTGCGTCAACGATGCCTGATTGTTCTAACACGTAGCCGCAGTCGCCGCAGAAGGTTGCCTCAGTGTCTCTGAGAATCGTTTCCGAGCCGCATTTAGAGCACTTTTTGCCTTTAACTTGGAAAAGCTCTTTCTCCGCCATCACCGCCCACAACAATAAGAATTGTCAGAGTATCCTAATACCGTTTTCGATTAAACACGAAAAGTATGAAGTCGTAAACATGGAAGTGAAACAGCTCAGGCTTAAAAGTTCTTAAGCGGATATCTTCCGTATTTTTGGCCAGTTTCTGAAAGGATGATGGCGTTAGTTGGCGGGACGCCTTTGTAGATGCAGTTGCTTGTGGTTAGAAAGAATCCGCCTCCTGGAGCTGCGTCTCTGATGCATTGTTTTGCCTCTTCAACGACTTGTAAGGGTGTCCCGTACGCCATCGTCGTCGCTGCGTCCACGTTTCCGCAAACTGCAATTTTGTCGCAGAAACGCTGTTTAACCTCTGCGAGTCTCATGCCTGCGCTTGGGTCCACGCTGTGTAATGCGTCTATTCCCGTTGCGACCAAATCGTTAATTATTGGCCAGATGTTGCCATCCGTATGCTTCACGAAGAAAACCCCTTTACTGTGCGCGGCATCAACCAGCTTCTTAAGGTAAGGGAAAATCAGGTCGCGGTAAACCCACAGTGGATAGAAAGGTCCTTCTTTCAGGCAATAGTCTGTACAGTCAAAAACAAGCTCGACGCCTGCGTCAGCCTGCTCCTTAATGTTTTCAACAGAAGCCTTAATCATGGCGTCCATTTGTCTTTTGAACTCAGCGGGTTTCGTGAAAACATACTGCACAGTGCTAGCCATGTTCTTGCCTTCAGGAATGCCGAGGGTTCCACCAGCTGACCCTGCAATCAAGTAATCCGGCGCAACCTTCTTGAGTAGCCTTATGGCCTTTATTTGGTCTGGGACAAACGTGACTCTGATGACGTCGTAGCCCATTTTCATGCAGGTTTCAGCCAAGACAAGCGTGTTGTATTCGGTGACGTCAAATCTTTGCTGCTGTTTGGTTATGGGAGCTTCTTTGAGGAAGTCTTGGAAAACCTTTTTTGTCCAATCGTCCTGTTCTTGGCTAACGACAAATTTTTTGCCGATTACCGCCTCGGGATACTGGAACTCGAGCTCAAACATTGGCACGCGGTCAGGCTCCTCAAGTTCCAAAGCGCAAATCGCCCTTTCACGAGGTTGCATGTAACGGCCTCTCAAACACAATGTTCTAAATCGTCTTTCACTATTTATGACTGGATTTGAACAAGAAATAATATACTATTGTTAATATTAATAAGTGAATTCATTTTGTGATTGATGTGAGGTAACGGGTTTGAGGAGAAGAATGAAGTCTGCAGTTTTGCATAAGGCTGGAGACCTGAGAATTGAGGAGGTTGACGTTCCAAAAATTGGCCCTAACGACGTTCTCATAAAAATGAGGTGCGTCGGGATTTGCGGCTCAGACATCCATTATTACCTTGAGGGCAGAATTGGCTCATTCATTGTTGACAAGCCGTTAATTCTTGGGCATGAATGTTCAGGAGAGGTTGCGGAAGTCGGCAGAAACGTTACACGCGTCAAGGTTGGGCAGAGAATAATAATAGAGCCAGGTTTCACTTGCGGAAGATGCAGCTACTGCAGAAGTGGAAGATACAATCTTTGTAAGGACGTCCTGTTTTATGGAACCCCGCCTGTGCATGGGGCTTTCGCAGAGTACGCCTACGCGCCTGAGACGAACGTTTACCTGATGCCCGGCAACATGTCTCTCGAGGAAGGGGCGATGATTGAACCCTTAGCAGTTGGGATGATGGCTGCGAAACGTGGAAGGGTTTCAGTTAATGATTCAGTGGCAATCTTAGGCGCGGGACCAATTGGGCAGATGGCGCTTCAAGCAGTTAAGGCGTATGGAGTGATTGAAACATACGTAACCGACGTGGTCGATTATAGGCTGGAATACGCAAAAAAGGCAGGTGCAAAAGCCGTGGTAAACGCCGCAAAAGAAGACGTTGTTGGAAAAATATTGGAGCTAACAGACAACGAAGGCGTCGACGTCGTCATAGAAGCCTCAGGCGCAGTTTCCGCCGTTAAGCAGACGCTGGACATCGCAAAACGTGGAGGACGAATAGTGCAAGTAGGATGGCCAATGACTGAGGTCCCGTTTCCAATAGCCAAAATCATAGGAAACGAACTCGAGGTACTCGGCGTACACAGATACGCAAACGTTTACCCAACAGCCATAAAAGCCGTATCAACAGGAAAAGTCGACGTCAAGCCCTTCATTACGCATCGCTTCCCATTCGAAAAAATAACAGAAGCCTTCGAAACCCAAATCAAAAAAACAGGCAACCCAATGAAAATAATCGTCAAAATCTGAATTCCTTCTAAGAAATAAGAAACTAAGATGTTGAAAAGGTCATATCTTAAGAATCCACTGCGTAAAGCAGCTGTCCAAAAAAGCACGTTCAAATAAAAAGCCAAGAGGGCTACGAGAATCCTCTCTTAATTTTAGCGGTAACTCCTCAAGAAGAGTCTTCCTATATGAGTGTAAGGCATAATGGTGGTGGACTGGGGGGGATTTGAACCCCCGACCTCCTGAGTGCAAGTCAGGCGTTCATGCCAAACTGAACTACCAGCCCCTATTTGTTGTTTGCCTAGTTGAATATTGGGAAAAGAGGCTGTATTTTAGGTTTTATGATTTTTTGGTGAAAGTTTTAAATGTAACGTTGATTTTTTGGTTTTTGGCGATCCACATTGTTAGCGAGGAAAATATTTTTCACAAAGCCGAAAACGGCGGAGATTGTTAGGTACAAATTGGACGAGACGTTGGGCGAACATGAGGTTCTTGTGCAAACGCTGTATTCGATTGTTAGCTCAGGAACTGAGGGGGCTAACTTCGCTAATCCCGATGTTGAAAAAATAGATGTGGACTCGTGGATGAGAAACCCTGGCTACGGAAGCGTGGGCAAGGTTCTTGCCGTCGGCGAAAAGGTCAAGGACTACAAGGTAGGCGACCTCGTTTTCAGCACGAAAAACCATTGTTCGCACTTTAAAATCGACGAAAGATACGACCCCTCAAGGTACTCGCTTTTCATGATTAAGCTCCCCGACCAAATAGAGCCGATAAAAGCCGTCTTCGCCCGAATGGCGGATGTGGCGATGAGCGCGATCCGAATGGCAGACCTTGGACTCGGAGACACTGTTGTCGTCATTGGGCTTGGACTTGTCGGAAACTTCGCCGCCCAGCTGTTCCAGCTTGCCGGAGCAGATGTTATGGCAGCGGATTTAGTTGAATTCCGCCTTGAACGTGCAAAGCAGTGCGGTATAAAAAGGGTTGTTAACTCCCAAAACTGGGATGAGTTCAAAAAGGCCGTCATGAACTGGACTGAAGGCAAAGGAGCCCAAATCGTGGTTGAAGCCATAGGTTTCTCTCCAGTCATCGCCAAAGCTGTGGGTTTAGCCCGTTCCCACGGCGAGGTCATTTTACTCGGCAGCCCAAGAGGAGAGGCGGTGATGGACATAACCCCGATGCTTTCCGACGTTCACCTTAGGCACGTCACAATTAAAGGCGGACTTGAGTGGCTTTGGTCGGTTCCCGATGGTCCATACTACCATCCAAGCCGGTTCTCGAAGATGGCTAACCTGAAGCAAATCTTTTCCTACCTGAAGTCGGGAGCCCTCGTCACTGAGCCGCTGCTGACCCACATTGTTCCCCCTGAAAAATGCCAAGAAGTCTACGAAGGTCTAGCTGGAGGCATAAAGGGAACTCTTAGAACCACGTACCTTGGCGTAGTCTACGATTGGACTTGAGCCCTAGTTCCTAAAAAATGTCCTAAGCGGCTAGCAACCATACTTTTTTGTTTTTTCACCATCTTCTGAGAGCAAAGGATTAAGGAACCCTTTGACATACATGTTTTCGGAGAACGCTGAGCCTTGCAGTTGCCAGTCCAAGATGAGATTCTAGCCTGCCTTCAGTTCGTGTTTCCGGAAATAGAATGGAAACTTGACGAAATCGTAAGCTTCTACAAGGCCATAGGCATCATGAATCTTAGCGGAAGACCGTATGCGGAACGCGAGAAAAAACTTTTCGAAGTCGTGTTTTTCGCCGACCACGTTGTGAGATGCGTTGAAAACATTTCGCGAAGGCGGGACATTGTTCTTTTGGACTGTGGCTGTGGACGCTCATACCTTCCCTTCTTCGTTAACCTGGTTCTTAGGAAAAAGCGGAGAACCATAATCTATATCGGCGTAGACGCGGAGCCTGAGCTTGTAAAAAAGTCGTCTCAAACAGCTGATGCCTTAGGCTACACGAACATGGAGTTCCACCAAAGTAGCATAATCGCTTTTGAACCGGAAAAGAAGCCTAACATAGTTTGCGCGCTTCATGCATGCGACACAGCAACTGACGAGGCGATAGCAAAAGGAATTCGGCTGAAAGCAAGGTTCATCGTCGCCGCTTCATGCTGTCAACGCCAAATAGTCAGTCAAATAGGCAAAGCAGCGACGAAGGTTCCTGAGCTTAAACCGTTCGTTGAGACAAAAATAGCCAAAGAATATGTTGGAGTGGCCTTAACAGAGACCCTGAGGAAGCTAGCCCTAGAAAGCTGCGGATACAAGGTTGACATGTTCGAGTTCGTTCCAACAAGGTACACGCCTAAAAACATCATGCTCCGCGCTGAAAAGAAACAGGCGCAAAACCCTGAAAGCCTAAAGGCGTACAGTGCCCTAAGAGACTACTTCAACGTGAAACCCAAAATCCAAGACTTTCTGCCAGAATTGCTGTGAGCCAAAATCTGATTTTTGGAGGCCGCTGCTGGGATTTGAACCCAGCCTCCAGGCTCCACAGGCCTGTTCGCTACCAGGTTTCGCGGAAGGCTTGTGTGTAAGCTTTTCCTCTACGTTACAGCGGCCGCTTTTCTTTAGCTATGCAAGCCAATATTTTTGGATGTTAGCCTTTAATATTTATGTTTTGTATATAGGTTTGGCGGTTTGTGATGAGCGAATCTTCTGAGGCGGAAATTGAATCTCAGCTTAAAGGCAAGACTTTGCTTGTTTACTGGTTTCTTCTTAGGTCTCAGGAGAAGCCTGTTGGCGTCCGTGAGATTCAGAGGGAACTTGGTTTTTCAAGCCCAAGCATTGCTGCTCACCATCTGGATAAGCTTCATTCTTTAGGTTTGGTTGAAAAGACGATTCAGGGCGAATATTTTCTTTCGCGAGAGGTGAAGGTTGGCGTCTTAAGGTTTTTCACGCGGCTTGGAAGGTTCATGATTCCCCGTTATCTTTTTTATTCGGTTTGGTTTTCCACGATGTTTGTTGTTTACCTGGTTCTCTGTTTCTCCTTTTACGGGTATAGCGGCAGCATTCACAATGTTGTGGCAATAATCTTCGGAGTCATCGCGTGCGGAATACTGTGGTATGAAACAATAAGGCTGTGGAAGCAGAGGCCTGCTTAATAACAAAAAATCCAGAGTACAAAAACACTTTTAGATGTTAAATCTATAAACTTGGCTATAATAATTGATTTGAGTGTGATTTATATGAAGTTGGCAGTACAGGAAAACCTTGTTCCAGGAAAAAATGTTCTTGAAAAACTGCGTAGAATCGAAAAATACGGTTACGAAGGCGTGGAAGTCTTCTATAACGTTTTGCCTCAAATACTCGACGAACTGAAAAAGGCTTTACCGTCTTCAAAGGTCAAGTTCTCAACCGTCTGCGGGACACCTAGCGGCCTTCTCGGCCCAGACCGAAGAACAAGGGAAAACGCTTTGGAAGGAATCAGAAGCCTACTTAGGTTATGCTCGGACCTAGGTGGCGTAGGCGTCATCTGCGTTCCAATCTTTGGCGGTCCACAAATCTCCGACCTGTATCCTTGGCAGCCTGATGTTAAGCAGCTTGAAAAGAACGTTGTTGTTGAGGAGTTCAAAATTCTGGGCAGAGACGCTGACGACCTCGGCGTCTACTTGCTTTTGGAGCCTCTGAACCGTTACGAGACTCACTTCGTTAACAGGCTTGAACATGCAGTTAAGATCGTCGAGGAGGTCGGCGTAGAGCACGTTCAGATGATGGCTGACTTCTTCCACATGAGCATCGAAGAGCAGGACATAGCCTCCAGCATAGAGGCAGCTTCGAAACACATCTTCCACGTTCACCTTGCGGACAGCAACAGGCTGCTTCCAGGACATGGACACACAGAGTTCAAAAAGCCGCTTCAAACCCTCAAAAAGGTCGGATTCAAACACTACATGGCTTTAGAATGCGGGGTTCCAGGCGACCCAGATGAAACTTTGCCCCAATGCGTAAAATACCTAAAGAGTTTCATGTAAATCTGGAGGTGTGCAAAGTTGGCTGACAAGCTTCAACTGGGAATTGTTGGTTGCGGTGGAATTGGAGTAACGCATCTAAAGGGACTTGTTAAGAACCCGTTTGTGGAACTCACAGCCTTCTGCGACGCAAACATAAACCAAGCTAGAAACGTTGCCCAACAGTTCCGTCCAGAAGCAAGGGTTTTTGACAATGCTGAAACCATGATAAACGAGATTAAGCTTGACGTTTTGTACCTGTGCATTCCACCCTTCGCCCACGGCGTAGAGCACACTGCGATTGACCGCGGAATCCCGTTCTTTGTCGAGAAACCTATTCACTTGGACCTTAACCAGGCGAAGCAGATTGCTTCGGAGATTGAAAGCAAAAAGGTTCTGACAAGCGTAGGCTACATGAACCGTTACCGAAAAGGCGTGCAGAGAGTCCGGGAAGTCCTCAAGGAGGATCCGCCTATTCTGTTGCTCGGAGGCTGGGTTGGGGGAACGCCGAGGTTTGATGCTTCTGCCCCCAGTTTTAGCTGGTGGGTTGACAAAGCAAAGAGCGGGGGACAATTTCACGAGCAGGTTACGCATACGGTTGACCTTGCACGTTACCTTTGCGGCGAAGTAGCTGAGGTTCACGCATACTCAGCTCGTGGACTTAACAAGGGAACTGCGCCTAACTATAACATTGAAGACGCAAGCGTCGTGGGTTTGAAATTCCGTAGCGGCGCAGTTGGGGCTTTGTGGGCTTCGTGTTCAAGCAATGCGGGAGAAGGTGGTGTAAGCCTAACCATATATGGTTTGAGGACGACGGCTTTGTTCACCAAGTGGGAGCACAACTTGAGGTTGCTACAGGTTGACAAGTGGCACGAGGAGATTCTAGGCGAACCCAACATCTTCGAAATTGAGGATTACGCTTTCATCGAAGCCGTACGTTCATGCGACGAGTCAAAAATCCTTTGTCCATATTCAGACGCGGTGAAGACGCTTGAAATTACTTTGGCGGCTAACACGTCTATGGAGACGGGCAAGCCGGTGAAAATCTCTGGCTAAACTTCTTTCGGCAAGATTGTTCCTATGTTAGGGAAGTAATTTAAGATTTAATGCATATTGTGGGTTAAGGTGGTTTCTTGGATAAGGTTCGGTTCGGCGTGGTTGGAGCGAAGGGAATTGGCAGGACACACATGGAAAGCATTGTTTCATGCGGTAACGCTGAGCTTGTCGCCGTAGCTGACATTAACGAGGCAGCTGGGAAAGAAGCAGCTTCGAAATACGGTGTTAAGTGGTTCATGGACTACGAGAAGATGCTTGAACAAAAGGACATCGACGCAGTTTCCATCTGCACCCCGCACTTTCTTCACTGCAACATGGCTTTGAAGGCTCTTGAGTACAGCAAAAACGTTCTCGTTGAAAAGCCTATGGCAATAACAGTAAGAGAAGCTGACAAGATGGTTGAGAAAGCTAAGACTACAGGCTTGAAACTTGGCGTGGTCTTCCAGTACAGAACTTTTCCAGTTAACCGAGAAATCAAAAGGCTAATCGACGGGGGCGAAATTGGGAAAATCTACAGAGTCGTCATGGAAGCCTGCACTTTTAGAACTCAAGCTTACTATGAAAGCGATGCTTGGAGGGGAAAATGGAAAACCGAAGGAGGCGGCGCTCTCATAAACCAGACGATTCATAATATCGACCTGCTTCAGTGGCTTGTTGGGCCTCCATCTAAGCTTCAAGGGCAAATTGGCACAATGTACCACAATGTGGAAGTCGAGGACATAGCTTCCGCCACAATCAGGTTTGAGAACGGAGCCTTCGGAATCTTACAGGTAAGCATTGTTGACGCCCTAGACACATCAAGGCTTGAGATATGCGGCGAAAAAGGAAAAATCGAATCTAACGGCGAACACAAACGTGCAATCATGAGCAAACCTCTTAAAGAATGCATCGCGGACAAGAAAGTCTGGGGCGGAAGACCTGAAAGCCAATGGCTGGAAATTAAGCCGAAAACAGAGGAAAAAGGCGGACACGCAACAGTCATTAAAGAATACTGCGACGCCATAATCGCTGGCAAGGAGCCTCCTGTTAACGGCGAGGAGGGACGGAAATCCATCGAAATCATTAACGCCATAATTCTTTCTTCGTTTGAAGAAAAAACAGTTACCTTCCCCGTGGACAGAGACGCCTATGACAGGTTGATGCGGAGTCTGAGCGAAAAAGAGATGAGGCAAAAGTAGAGCAACACGACGTAAATTCGCCCTCGTTTTAAATTTTTGTGTTAATAAGACTTAATATGAACTCAGCTTTTACTGTTTTTATGCGATATGTGGCAAGGGTTGAAGTAGGTCTTAAACCTGGTCACTCTGACCCAGAAGGCGAGACCACGAGGGATTCTCTTGCTGAGATGAATTACGCAGTCGAGTCGGTTAAGGTTGGCAAGGTATATGAGCTCTTTGTTGAGGCTTCATCTCTTGAAGAGGCGGAAAAGATGGTTGACGAGATGTGCCGCAGGCTTCTTGCAAATCCTGTTAAAGACAACTACAAGGTCAGCATAGAGGAAAGCCGATGAGTCAACAAATTTACATCAGGAAAGATGCTCAATTCGAGCTCTTCGAGGTTAACATTCTCCACGCCGACGATAAGCAGCTCATCCAAATCAGCGAAGAAATGGGCTTAGCTCTTAACCTCAAAGAGATGAGGACAATCAAAAACTATTTTGTCCAAAAAAACAGGAACCCGACGGATGTTGAACTGCAAACCTTGGGGCAAACCTGGTCTGAACACTGTTTTCACAAAACCTTCAAGGGAACAATACTGACGCCTGAAGGCAAAAGGATTGACTCTCTTTTCAGAACATATATTGCTAAAGCCACGCTTGAGCTGAATAAGCCTTGGTGCCTTTCAGTCTTCGAGGACAACGCTGGCATAGTGCAGTTCCAAGACGACATCGCAGTCGCAGCGAAGGTTGAAACCCACAATCATCCTTCAGCCATAGAACCGTTCGGGGGAGCCGCAACTGGAACAGGAGGCGTAATACGCGACGTTCTCGGCGTGTGGGCTGACCCAATTGCGTGCACCGACGTTCTCGGTTTTGGTCCGCTTGATTACGACTACAACAAGTTGCCCTCAGGCATAAAGCATCCGAAATACGTTTTCCGAGGAGTAGTTGCGGGAATAGGCTGCTACGGCAACAACATGGGCATCCCAACCGTTAATGGCGCAATCTATTTTGATGAAAGCTTCACGGGAAACGTGGTCGTTTACTGCGGATGCATAGGAACTTTACCTATAGATAAGTACATAAAAAAGGCCAAGCCGGGTCACCACCTAGTTTTAGCTGGAGGACGAACAGGAAGAGACGGAATTCACGGCGTAACCTTCGCGTCGCTGGAGCTCACCGAAAAATCCGAAGAAGTTTCTAGGCCAGCTGTTCAAATTGCGAATCCAATTGAAGAGGAAAAACTCAAACGCGCCATAATCAAAATACGAGACCAAAAGCTAGCCTCGTCTATAACTGACCTCGGCGGAGGCGGACTGTCCAGCGCAGTTGGAGAGGCAGCTCACAAATATAGATGCGGAGCAAAAGTTGCTCTTGAAAAAGTTCCCTTAAAATACCCAAATATTCCGCCATGGGAAATCTACATTTCAGAGTCCCAAGAAAGAATGCTTATCACTGTGCCTAAAATGAACCTGCAAGATACGCTGGAAATTTTCGCTTCAGAAGACGTTGAGGCAACAGACATTGGAACCTTAACGACCGAGCAAGCCCTAAGGTTAACATACGATGGAACCGTCGTCGCCGACGTAGACATGGACTTTCTTTTTAACCCACCGAAGATCACGAAAAAGGTCGAGTGGAAAAAAGTCGAGTACACTGAGCCAACCTTCAGCGAACCTGAAGACTTGACAAGCATCCTAGTTGATTTGTTGTCTTCGCCTAACATTGCAAGCAAGGAATCTGTGATCAGAACATACGACCACGAGGTTAAAGGAAACACGGTGCTCAAACCGCTGTGCGGAATACACGGCGGACCAAGCGACGCCGCGGTCATCAAACCCCTAGACAACTCGTACAGGGGCCTCGTAATCTCGTGCGGCATAAACCCGCAGTACGGGAAAATCGACGCTTACTGGATGGCAGCCTCAAACATCGACGAAGCAATAAGAAATAACATCGCAGTAGGCGGACAAAGAATAGCCCTCCTCGACAACTTCGTGTGGGGAAGCCCAGAAAAACCCGACCGACTCGGCTCGCTTATGAAAGCCTGCGAAGCCTGCTACAATTACGCGAAAGGCTTTGAAACCCCATTCATCTCGGGAAAAGACAGCCTCTACAACGAGTCTCCATTAGGCCCCGTCACGCCGACACTTCTGATAACGGCGATTGGCATAATCCCTGACGTTCGGAAAACAGTTTCGATGGACCTGAAGGCTTCCGGAGACCTCGTTTACCTAGTTGGTCAAACGTACCCGGAGCTAGGAGGCTCTGAATACTATCGAAGGCTGGGATACATCGGATGTTCAGTTCCAGTCGTCAGGTTAAATGAAGCAAAAAGAACGATGGACAGAATCTCGAAAGCCATCGAGGCCGGCTGCGTGAAAGCTTGCCACGACCTTTCTGAAGGCGGATTAGCCGTGTCAGCGGCGGAAATGGCGTTTTCAGGAGACTTAGGAATGGATGTTTCATTAACAAGGTTTCCTCAGTCCGTGCCGATAACGAGAAACGATTTTGTCCTTTTCTCTGAGTCAAACAGCCGATTTCTAGTCGAGGTTCCAGAAAAAGCGAAAGAAGATTTCGAGGCTGCAATGAAAGGCTCAAACTATGCGTGCATCGGAAGAGTCACAAAAGAAAAATGTTTGTTGATTCGTGGGCTAAACGGCGAACCTGTCATACAGGCAGACCTGGACATGCTGAGAGACGCGTGGAAAAAACTCTTCGGGGGATAAAAAATGGATCGTAACAATATTAAAGCGTGTATTGTGAGGGTTGGCGGAACAAACTGCGACGCTGAGACAAAAAGGTCCTTCGAGGAACTCGGCGTAAAAGCTGAGGTTCGACATTTATCTGAGATTGCGAAAAGCAACAACCTGCTTGAGTTCGACATCTTGGTGTTTCCAGGCGGATTCTCGTTCGGCGACTACGTTAGAGCCGGAGCCATACTGGCCAAAAGCTTTTCCGCTAAGCTCAACCGCCGCCTAAAAGCCTTTGTGGAAGAGGGAAAACCTATACTGGGCATATGCAACGGCTTCCAAGTTCTAGTTGAGGCAGGTCTTCTCCCAGCATTCAACGGAATCAGTAAATACCCAGAAGCAGCTCTGGCAACAAACTTACCAATTGGCTTCAGATGCAGATGGGTGTATCTGAAACATGAGAACTCGGGAAAATGCGTTTTCACCAAGAAGATTCCTAAGGGAAAGGTTCTTCGGATGCCTATTGCCCACGCTGAGGGCAGGTTCATGTTCCCGAAAGACAGCGAAGGCAGCTGTCTTGAGAGGCTCGTGGACAACGACCAGCTCGTCTTCAGATACTGCGACGAACAGGGAAGAGGTGCAGGTGGAAAATACCCGTACAACCCCAACGGATCATTCTACGGCATCGCGGGAATCTGCAACCCAGAGGGAACCGTTTTCGGATTAATGCCTCACCCGGAAAGAGCCTTTTACGGTTGGCAACTGCCGGACTGGACGAAGGGTGAGAAGCCTTCAGAATTCGTCGATGGAAGGCTGATCTTCGAATCCGTTGTTGAACACGTAGCAGCTAAGCTCTAGCCCTGTTCACCGCATCGTTTTTTAACGATTAAATAATTCCTCGACGTAAACGTACACAAACGGGGTGTACACACGAAATTGAGCAAGGATTACGGATCATTTTCTTGCAAGCCTAACCTGAAGGTAGCCATTTACGGCGTCGGATGGATTGGAGGCAGCATAGCGAGGCTTCTCTTAACAAAGAAGGGGCTGGAAATCGTCGGAGCCGTCGACTTCGCGCAGGCGAAGGTTGGACGAGACCTAGGTGAAATCGTCGGGGCTGAAAAACCCTTAGGCGTCAAAGTCACAAAGGACGCGGAAGAACTGTTTTCCACGGTTAAGCCTGACGTTGTTGTTCACGCAACCTCCTCGTATTTTAGAGACGTGTATCCGCAGCTTGAGGAAATCGTGAAACACGGCGTAAACGTGGTTTCAACTTGCGAGGAGCTCTCGTATCCTTACTTTTCAAGCGGCGAACTTGCAGCGAAACTTGACGCTTTGGCCAAAAAACATAAAGTGGCAGTGTTAGGCACAGGTGTAAACCCAGGTTTCGTAATGGACACACTGCCAATAGTGCTGTCAGGCGTGTGCCAAGAAATCAGAAACATCAAAGTTGAAAGAGTCATGGACGCCAGTACGCGAAGGATGCCGTTCCAGAAAAAAATAGGCGCAGGACTAACAGTTGACGAGTTCCGCGAAAAAATCAGGAACAAGCAAATAACGGGCCACGTTGGTCTTGAACAGTCAGTTGCCATGATTGCTGACGCCTTGGGATGGAGCCTTCAAGCCGTCGAGTTAGGTGTCGTTGAACCCGTCGTGGCTGAAAAACCCGTGAAGAGCAAAGAGATAAAAGTTGAACGCGGAAAGGTTGCGGGTCTAAGGCAGTCCGCCCGCGGCATCATGCACAGTAAACCTGTCATCACTTTGTTGTTTGAGGCGTACATCGGCGCAGAGGAAGAATACGACTCAATCACAATTGAGGGCGTGCCAAAGATTTGTGAAAAAATCAGCCCATGCGTGCACGGGGACCTCGCGACCGCCGCTATTGTTGTTAACATGATTCCAAAGGTTGTCAACTCAGAGCCTGGGCTGAAAACGATGAAGGACCTTCCCCTGCCATCGGCGGTTCTAGGCGACATCCGACGAACCATTCTCCGTTTTGGTTAAGGGTTTGCCTGCGGCTAAGGTGCTTATATGGGAGGCGCCACACGTTTTCTTTCTTCCAGCGGCATTTTTGTCCACTCTATGAATTGTTGAGACGGAGGCTCAGCCTCGTACAAGGCTTTTCTATGCGCTTCAAATAACGTGTTCTCTGTTCCAGCGTACTCAGCAGCGGTGACTATTCGATTTCCAACACTGGCTGCTTTGTCAATTGACGGCTGCGCGGTTTGCTTCCATTTTTCGTCTCTGAGAATGTGGTGGTCCAGGATTGTAACAGGCACGTTTTCCGCGACGACGTTAAGGTTCATCATCGCCTGCTCAATGTTTTTTGGGTTAACCTTGTACTGGGCAAGGTAGATTGGCGGACCACCTATAATAGCCATCCTAGAGGTTTCTCTTACGACAAGCACAGCTGTTGTATCAGCCATGGGTCCTTGAACATCAGGCGCGTAAAGCACTCTTTCTTTTTTGTGTTCAATTGTTGTCATGAGAACCCACCCTAGCCCCGAGCCTTCCTCACCGTGGCTAACTGGAGCTGAAAACCTTATTGTCGTGTTTTCGAACTTGAAGGCTCTGCTGTCGGCGAACTCGAGCCTCGCAGCTTTTTTTCCAACAGTCCTGTGGAACATCCATCCTCGCTGCCTCTGGCTGGGGTTAATGTTCGCCTTGTAGCTCTTTGCGAAAACAATCTTTCCCGAGTATATCTTCTCAGCAATCTCAGCTGATGACCAGTGGTTAACCCAGTCGGTGAACGAAGGCGTGTGGTGGTCAAAATGGTAGTGGCTAACCGTGACGACATCAGCCTTTTCAGCTAGCTCCAGCATCCTTGCCCTGCACTTTTTCAAGGCCAAGTATTCCTTAGGGTGGGGGGGCAGATTGAACCTGTTTGGGCATAGAGAGACGCCTGCGTCTAAAAGAATCTTTATGTCTGGGGTTTCAACGTATGTGCACATGGAACGAACGCCGAGGCTTTCGAAGGCAACGGGAACAACCTTGATGAAGCCCAGATTTTCCATACCAACACCAAGCGTCTATCTGTCTTCAATGCCCTAAGGATTAGCTTCATTTCTTATCAAGGTTACCTTTCCTAAAAGTGAGGTTTAATGCACAACACTAAGAAGAGGTGTGGGTTCCACACTCAAGATCTACATCACGCTTAGTTCAGTAGGGTCAGAGCTGTCATCACCCACGAACAAAGCTATGGCCTAATTCGAAATAAAGTTTTTGCTCAAGATTACGATAGAAAGGATCCTGTTGTTCCTGCAAATTTTAAATTCGGTGAAAAAATTGTTCGCCGTCTGATTAGGCTTTTGAGAAGACATAAATAGGCTTGGGCTTCCCTTTTTTCAATGTATCATGCTTAAATTGGTAGTTGGGGTTGCAGGAAAAATGAGGCTTCCAATGGGTAAAGTTCCGCCTGAAGTCCTGAAAAACGTGGTGTTCAAACATCTAGGCGCGGACAGTTCAGACGTTGTTTTAGGTCCAGCCTTGGGAGTAGACGGAGCCGTCGTCAAAGTTGGTGATAAGGTTTTAATCTCTTCTATGGATCCGATAACCGGCGCAATGCAAAAAATAGGCTTTCTCGCAGTCAACATTAACGCAAATGATGTGGCCACATTTGGGGTCCGCCCAGCCTTCTTTTCATCTTGCCTTCTTTTGCCAGAAAAATCAAATGAAAAGGTTGTTGAAGAAATCTGTCGCCAAATCGGTTTAGCCGCCAGAAATCTCGGAATCGCGGTGATAGGCGGTCACTCTGAGGTTACGCCGGAGCTGCAAAGACCAATCATCGTCGGCTGCGCGATGGCTGTAACTGAACTTGGGAAATACGTGACTGCAGCTGGCTCGAAGCCTGGAGACAAACTTATTCTTACAAAGGGAGCTGGGCTGGAAGGAACAGCGGTTTTGGCCACTGAAAAACGTGATGCCCTAAGGACGAATCTTGACGAGGCCCTCTTAGACTCTGCAGTGGCCTTTTACGACAAGATCAGCGTGGTAAAGGAGGCGGTTCTAGCCTACAACCACGGCGGAGTGTCAGCTATGCATGACCCAACTGAAGGCGGGGTTGCGAACGGAATCCACGAGCTAGCTGACGCATCAGGATTAGGCGTAAAAGTCTACAAGAACAAAATTTACGTGCACAAAGAAACTGTTGAAATCTGCAAATTTTTTGGGATTGACCCTTTACAGCTCATCAGCTCAGGAGCCCTACTCATCTCGGCTAATCCAAGGTTCGCAGAGGGAATAAAGCGCGAACTAGAAAGCCACCACATCAGGGCGGAAATAATTGGCGAATTCTTGAAAGACCCTCTTGACCGCTCTTTCATAAGCGAGGATGGAGCTGTGGAACCTCTTGTGAGACCAGTATGCGACCATTTGTGGTCTGCCTTGAAACAATAACAGGATGTACTGAATTTTTCGGAAGGGTTTTCAAGGCATCTGGCATTTTCTTTTGTTGATGGCTGATGCGGTATTGCATGAAATGTGGAGCTAGGCTCCCAGAGGACGAAGCAGCCCGGTTCTGCCCTGTTTGCGGAGCTTCCCTAGGTGCGCAGCAGTTGCACTTCGAGAGGCGGTTTGAAATGCGCAGGAAACCTCGAAAGGTATTGTGGGCTGTCACGTTACGTAACCGCTTTCTAGCGGTGCTTTTAGCCTTTGTTCTTTGTCTAATGATAACTGCGGCTGGGGCTGTTTCGAAGGTTGAACGCCAAGAAGCTGATGAAATTGTGGAGGAATTCGATAAGCTGGAAGAATTGTTGTCCGTCGCTGGGCTGCAGTTTATTTTCGGGAACAATTTAATGTACTGCGTAATTATGTTTGTTCCCGTTCTTGGGCCATACTACGGTTCATACGTGCTGTATTCGACTGGAAGGGTTCTTGCAGCCTTCGGTTTAGCCTCGGGATACAATCCTTTGGAGCTGTTCTTTTCGTTGTTCTTCTACCCGCACGCTTGGCTTGAGTACGTCTCATACAGCTTGGCTCTTTCTGAAAGTTTCTGGCTTATTTATGCTATGATAAGACACAGGGAATACAGTTTAAGAAACGAGTTGTCTACGGCAGCAAAGATAATGGCGATCTGCGTTGTCTTACTGTTGTTGGCAGCCGTGGCTGAAATGTCCCTTATAACTTCTGGTTAGAGGCAATGGTTACTTCATTTCTTCCATGAAAATTTTTGTGAGATCCTCTTTCTGTATTCCAAGTTTCGATGAGAGCTCCTTAACCCACCGTGTGTAGAAACGGAAAGCAGTTTGGACTATGTCTATTTTTTCTTTATCAGACATTTTTTCTTCCTCAACCAGAAGCAGCGCAAACCATCTTCCGAGGCCGGTTAAAGTGTAATATTTTACCCAAACGGTACGTCCAGTCACTTCAGACTTCTCCATGTGCTCGTTCAATATTCCAAGCTGAGTTAAAGATTTCAAGTAATCTATTACAGTTTTGTTAGAGTAACCTAGAGTGGCGATCAATTCCTTCTGAAAGACCTTTTCAGAAACACCCTGCTTCAATGCGTATTTTAAAATGGCGATTGGAACGTCTGATTCAAATACAGCCTCAAGAATCCTCTCTTTTTTGCCTTTTGGAAGAAAAATTACGTATGGGTATAACCTTTCACTCATAGGGTTGAACCGCCTAGACCTAATTGATAAAAGCTGAGGAACTATGGTTTATGGTTAGTGGTTATTGTATCACTTGATTTACAACTTTTCACGAAGCAACGTTGTTCCTAAGGCCTTTTGATTACAAAAAAAGTCTATGTGAAACAAAACTGAGCAATAAATAATATACTGAAACTTATCCGCCCAAAATCTTATAATTGACAGAGCCTTTTAACTGATTGTTTTGCTAATTTTTTCAACAAATTCTTCGAGTTCCAATTTAACCACGCCAAGAGGGGTCTCGTTGCCGTTGAAGGCTACGACTAGCACGTTTCCCTTGTTTCGCGCCACTATCCGTCCCTTTTCGCCTTCAATGATTAATTCCTTTATCGGGTCTATTTTCGCCATGCTGGCGGATTTTCAGCGATCTGAAGAAGCCTCGATATTATGGCGCCAATTTTCTCTGGGTCAATGTCGCTTGGAAGCTCTGCTGAAATCGTTAAACCGTCGTAGTCCACAATCGCTGAGCCCTCTAGTCCAAGTACCTGTTTGAACTCTTTCAATGCCGACCCTATTTTTGCAGTTCGGCAGGCAGGTAGATGTTTTTGTTTCTCCGAATCCAGCTTATTGTGTCTCCAGAGTTTTGAAGGTCCAACCTCAATGTAGTTAATTATTCCCGCTGACCTCAATGATGCAAGATACTTAAGCGCCGTTGTTTTGCTTATTCCGGCTTTTTCAGACACGTTAAGTGTTGTTAACCCTTCCTTGTTTTGGTCTATAACCTGTAGTATCTTTTTCTCGTAATACGAAAGCACATCTATCAGCATTAACTACGTATTTTCCTTTTAATAAAATGCTATGAAAAATAAATTCATTTTTCAAAAATCGGCATCAGACTAAGCATTCAAACAACGAATGGATGGACAAAAGTGTATATTTTTGCGGTTTTATACTATTTTTGAACACTTCAGATAGCCACAATTTCACATACATACATCATATCCATCACTTCTATGGCAAGGTGAAACCCAAATGAAAACAAACACCCCTAAGAAGGTCATGTGCCTCATAGTCTTAAGCTGCAGACAAGTCTCTGAGAAAGGAAAAAAGAACTCGAGCAAACAATAACGTCCCTAAAACAACTTGAAAACTGGGAAATAAGCCGTTTAACACTGATGGAAGACCATCGAGAAACATTGAAAAAATTCGCCTAGAAAAGTTCCCAACTAGATCGCGGTTTGAGGCGTGAAAAAATGGACAACATCAGCATCCTCAACCTAAGCAAATTTGAATGGGACGACGCCATGAAGCTGCTTAACATGCTCCTCTTAGACGGCTGGGAAATAATGGCCATAAAACTTCTACCCGACGGGGTGTGGGCACTCGTCCAAGAGCGCATCATAGAATGGATAGATAACAAGACAGAATAAAACAAACACCAAATCCCACATCAACTTGGCAATACCAAAAATCCCAAGCTAGCCACAATAAAACTGCGCCACGTTACATACAGAAAACATCTCCTAACATATCATCACAGAATCCACAGTTCCACAGTGAATCCACAGCACCTATATTAAGAAAAAAAGTTTTAACACGCGCAGAACAAGCACGAAACAGGAAGGATGATCAAAAAAGCTGACCCGACTATATATACCCCCTCCCCTCTCAGCAACACGCACATACAACATCAACATTCAGAGAAAACCAATGCAACACAGTCAGACAGATACTAGGCATTTATCCAAAAATTCTAATTAGGTATTAAATAGTAACATTTAACATAAAATAATCCAAGAAACATAAAATAATCCAAGAATCGAACACAAGTCCAAAACAAAAAAATGAAGGCAACTGAAATGATCACAAAAGAAAAAATTCGAAAGTGCGCCGAGGCAATTGTAAACGGAATGAACCTCAAGAACGGAGAAGCAGTCATCATAAGAGGCGGCGCTCACACGCAGGAACTGCTTGAGGAAATCGGCATACTCTGTTACCACAAGGGCGCGCACCCGTTAATTATGGCAACCACAGACGAATACTCAGCTCGAGTCTACGACGAAATTCCAGAAAGAACCCTAAGAGAAACCCCAAAACACTACCTAGCAGCAATAAAAGAAGCCGACGCATACATAACAATTGAACCATTCAAAGACCCAACAATCCAAACGAAGTTTCCAAGAGAAAAAATCGCCGCAAGAACAGAGGCAAACATCCCAATAAGAAAAATCCTGTACGGAGAAGACGACGGACCGGGTAAAAAATGGACCTATGCAGGGTGGCCTACACTTGAAGCTGCAAGGTTCTACGGCGTAGAGTACGAAGACCTTGAAAGACTAATCATAGACGGAATAGCCGTCCCTGCTTCCAACCTTAGACAGAACACCTCAAGGCTTGCTGAGCTCTTAAGAGGCGCAGACATGCTGCACATAACAGACGACAAGGACACCGACTTCATATGCAGAATAAAAGGAAGACGAATAAACGAAGACGACGGCCTAGTTGACGAATACGATATAAGAAACGGCGACCTCGGAAACAACCTTCCCGCAGGAGAACTCTTCATCGCGCCTCACGAAACATACGGCGATGGAAGCCTTTTCTGCCCAGTTACAATAGACCGCTTCACAAACAAGATCATAAGAAACGCAATGCTACACTTTAAAAATGGAAAATTGATCCTTGACGAATGCACAGCTGAAGTTAACGAAGACCAAATGATTGACTCCTTCAACCGTTGCCTAGAAATCGACAGCAAAGAAAAGGAAGTTCGAACAACAAACATAGCGGAACTCGGCGTAGGATGCAACCCAGCAATCGACAAAGCCATTGGCTACATACTTACAGACGAAAAACTCATCGGCTCAGTTCACCTGGCATTCGGCTCGAACCTCAGTTACGGAGGAACCTCAAAGTCAAGCATGCACTGGGATTTCGTCACAAGCCCAACTGCAACAATTGAAAGATTAGACACAAAACAGAAAATCATGCTCCACGGCGCTATAATGTAACACCAAACCCGACGCAGCTTAAGCCCCCCTCCAATCAATCGGCGTCTAGACAGCCTGCTTCTTTCTTCAAAAAATATTCCAAATCACCAGAAAATATTATATTCCATATACATGTAAGTTGAGAACATCTTAACAATTAATTAGGTGAACCTTTTTGACGAAACAAGTTGGCATCGACGACATAGCCACATACGTTCCAAAAATATACCTAGACGCAGAAGACATGGCTAAAGCCCGAGGCGTACCACCAGAAAAAATAACCAAAGGGCTTGGAATAGAAAAACTATCCATCCCAGACGCACATGAAGACGCCGCGACCATGGCCGCCATGGAAAAAAATAATCTGCAACCAGAAGACATTGACTTCATTCATGTCGCAACTGAAACAGGCCCAGACGCCTCAAAACCCATTTCCTGTTACGTCCAAGGAATGCTTGAACAAAGATATGGCAAAGGTAGCTTCGACCACATCGGCGCACCTGAAACGAAGTTCGCATGTGTAGGCGCAACATACTCAATGATCGACCGTTTAGCGTACATTTCCTCAGGTTGGAACAGGGCGCCTTACTCAATCGTCGTCGCTACAGACATCGCAAAATACGAACTTAACTCGTCAGGAGAACCAACTCAAGGAGCCGCAGCAATCGCCTTACTATTAAAGGAAAACCCGCGTCTTCTAGTCTATGAGCCGCAATTCACGGGGTTCGGAACAGTTGATGACCGAGACTTTTTTAGGCCTGTTGAACGAACAACAGCTGTGGTTAACGGGCAATACTCTGTCGGCTGCTATCTCAGAGACATGAGAATCGCAACAGATGCCTACAAGAAAAACATGGTGAAGGCTGGAACGCTTAAATCGGTTAACGAAAGCTTAATGGACAAAATTGACCTAGCGTCTTTTCACTCGCCCTTCCCAAAAATGGTCCAATACGCTTTCGCATCATTCTTAATTCACGACTGGAGAAACCCCGTGAATTGCACTGAAACAGGCCCAGACGCCTCAAAACCCATTTCCTGTTACGTCCAAGGAATGCTTGAACAAAGATATGGCAAAGGTAGCTTCGACCACATCGGCGCACCTGAAACGAAGTTCGCATGTGTAGGCGCAACATACTCAATGATCGACCGTTTAGCGTACATTTCCTCAGGTTGGAACAGGGCGCCTTACTCAATCGTCGTCGCTACAGACATCGCAAAATACGAACTTAACTCGTCAGGAGAACCAACTCAAGGAGCCGCAGCAATCGCCTTACTATTAAAGGAAAACCCGCGTCTTCTAGTCTATGAGCCGCAATTCACGGGGTTCGGAACAGTTGATGACCGAGACTTTTTTAGGCCTGTTGAACGAACAACAGCTGTGGTTAACGGGCAATACTCTGTCGGCTGCTATCTCAGAGACATGAGAATCGCAACAGATGCCTACAAGAAAAACATGGTGAAGGCTGGAACGCTTAAATCGGTTAACGAAAGCTTAATGGACAAAATTGACCTAGCGTCTTTTCACTCGCCCTTCCCAAAAATGGTCCAATACGCTTTCGCATCATTCTTAATTCACGACTGGAGAAACCTTCCAAAATGGAGGCAGATTGCTCAAAAAATCGGTCCAGAGCCAACCAGAGAAAAAATGACTGATGTCGAATTCTACATTTCTGACGGCTACAAGGACTATCGAAAAAACTTCACAAACACAGAGGAATTCATAAAAGAATACGAAGCAAAAGTCGCCGATTCATTGAAAGCAATAAGCCTGATCGGCAACTCCTACACAGCCTCTGTTTGGCTAGGCGTAGCAAGCCATTTCGAAAACAGAAAAGACGATTTAACAGGAAAACGAATAGGCATAGGATCATATGGCAGCGGAAGCAGCGCGATCGTATGCAGCTTTATCGTTCAACCAGAATACAAGGAAGTAGTCAAAAACATCAAGCTCACCTACAAACTCAACAAGAGACAGAAAATATCAATAGACGTTTACGAAGACCTTCATGAAGGAAGACGCAAGCTAAACGAAAGCATAAACCCGCCCAAGAACGAATTTGTGCTTGATTCAATTGGCACAAGCGAGACAGACCTTGGGTACAGATACTATAAATACGTGGAATAGACGAAACTAAATTTTTTTATCCAAAAATAAAACCCCACACAACTACTCATTCCCGTAATAGAGCAAAAATGAAATACTAGGTCAACGTATGCATCTCCAACCCACCATGTTGGAGTTGGGATGCATATGAAAATAACCGACCTAAAATGTGCAATTATCGGGCAAAACCCCGTTGTCCGCATAACAACCGATGAAGGCATATACGGAATTGGAGAAATCGAATCTCCAAAGGCCTACATAAAACCTCACGTGATGTATTATAAACAATTCATCGTTGGACAAGACCCCACAAACGTAGAAAGGGTGATGCTTAGAATCAGGAACTTGGGAAGCTTCAAACCCTGGGGAAGCGCCGTAAGCGCAATCGAAATGGCACTTTGGGACATAGCTGGAAAAGCCGCTGGACTTCCAGTCTACAAGCTGCTTGGAGGAAAAATCCGAGACAAAGTCCGCGTGTACAATGGCGGAGTAAGGTTTCCCATGAAAGGAAGTTCTCCAGAAGACTATGAAGAAGTCATGCAAAAAATGAAAAACGCAAAAGAAGGCTTCACAATCATAAAGCAACCTATAAGCTTCCACGGCGGAGCACACAGAGTTGTCCCAAACTTCTTCTACGGCGAAGTAGAAGACGGGTCACCATACATAAGCCGCGGACTCTTAACAGAAAAAGGACTGAAATACCTCGTTGAATGTGTGAAAGCAATGAAAGAAGTCCTAGGAGACGAGGTTGGCCTCGCTTTGGACTGTGGACCAGGATGGGTCGTGCCATCAGCAATAAAGTTCGCCAAAGCCATGGAGCCATTCAACGTAATGTGGCTTGAAGACATGATAACTGGCGACTACACGCCTTACGTGTTAGCCGACGTCTACCGCGAGGTCACACGTTCCACAAGCACAAATATTCACACAGGCGAACAAATATACCTTAGACAAAACTTCAAAGACCTCATAGAGAAACACGCTGTTAACATAATTGGCCCAGACCCATGCGACATTGGAGGAATAGCAGAACTCAAGTGGACAGCTGAGTACGCTGACATGCATGGAATCCTCGTAGCTCCACACGGAGTCTTCAACGGCCTATTTGGGCTTGCTGCCCAGGTTCACATGTGCGCAACACTACCTAAGAACTACATTGCTTTTGAGTACCCTGTTGGAAGGCCAGAATGGTGGTACGACATAGTTGAGGGGCTGCCAAACCCAATAGTTAAAGACGGGTTCATAGAAGTCTGGGATTCACCAGGCATGGGCGTCGACTTCAACGAAAAAGCTGCAAGAAAATACCTCCGCGAAGAAGATAAAGACTTCTTTGACTGAAAACCAAAAAGAAACAAGAATCAGGCTTAAGCAGACGAAAAAGAAGATTCGACAAAGACTCTGAATGACCAACCATGTCCAACCAGATTACTCCTAACCTAACTGCGGAAACAAAAAGATACACGGTCTCAATCGTCAGGGGAGAAAACGTCGTAGACCGCGTAAACAAAGCCATTGAACTCGTCGGCGGAATGAAGAGATTCGTCAAAAAAGGCGACAAGGTCCTCATCAAAGCTAACCTCGTAGATGGCAAACCCTACGAAACTGGTGAAACCGCTCATCCAGAAACGCTTCGAACAATAATAAAGCAGGCAAAGACGGCAGAAGCCTCACAAGTAAAAGTCGGAGACGCCGTTACGTCTTGGGACTTGACTCTTTATAACGCGGTTGCAAAAATCGCAGAGGAAGAGGGAGCTGAATGGGTCGACCTTGGACGAAGCCCAAGAGCTGAAGTTAAGGTCGAGAATCCTGTTTTCTTCGAAAAAGTAAGCGTTGCCAAGGAATTGGTTGAATGTGACGTACTAATCAATGTTGGCACATTAAAGACCCATCACCTAGCCGGCGTAACTGTTGCCATGAAAAACTTGTACGGCGTCCTTGAGCTACAAGACCGCATAAAATATCATCGTCTTGACAAACTTGAAGAAGTCATCGTAGATTTAAACCTCGTTAAACCAAGCAGCCTAATTGTTGTTGACGGAGGCTACACAACTCATCACTGGCCCGCGTTCGAAGTGCAGAAAATGGACCTCGCCATGGCAGGAAACAACGTCGTCTTGGTAGACGCAGTCGCAGCAAAGGTTATGGGAGCAGACCCAAAAGCGATACGCTACCTAAGATGGGCAGAGGAACACGGCTTAGGGTCAGCCAACATAGAAAAACATCAAATTTTGGGCCTAACAATTGAGGAGGCTTACCGATCAAAGACGGTGAACATGGTTGACTTCATCAACAAAGAAAGCGAGAACATAAGAATCATCAATCAAGGCGCATGCACCGGATGTTACGGTCGCCTTTCAACCGTGACGATGCAAAGATTTGATATACACTCTGCAAAAACGAAACTATATGTGCTGATGGGCCCAAACGCAAAACCGCCAAATCCAATGGAGAAAGATTCAACATTCATACTTTGCGGCAACTGCCTTGCTCCAACATTTTACAATAGGCTACAAGGAACACATGTTCCAGGCTGCCCTCCGGATCTCGAAGTCTTTGCGCAGGAACTAAGCAAATATTTGGCGCCTAGACGCCGTTTGACACGTCAAGAATGGGAGAAAATACACAAGGACATGGAAGCAAGGGGCATTAAGCTGCCAAAAGACTTCAAGCCGCCATTCTCTCAAGAACAGCAAAGAGACTTGTAATACGAAAACTAAGAATCACAAAACATTTTCACTTTTCATGTTGAACCGTCAAGAAATCTACTTTAACATGAATTCAAGCGCTTTTCGAGCTTTATGAGCTGTCTCAGCAGGAACTCTTACAACGTAACGTTCGTTCTTCAACGAAAGATAAAGCTTCTCAAGAGTGTGCAGCTTCATGTTTATGCATATTGCTTCGTTGTTTGCTGGAATAAAAACAGCGTCTTTCCGTGCTTCCTGCAGTTTGTGAAGCAGTCCAACTTCCGTGGCTATAATGAACTTTTTTGCTGGAGACTCTTTTGCTCTCTTGCACATTTTCGAGGTGCTTCCAACACAATCAGCGACCTTGCAAACCTCTGGATCACATTCTGGATGAACCAGAACCTCAGCGTCAGGGTGAATTCTCTTCAGTTTCAAAATAGACTCTTTACTAAAGAGCTTGTGAACAGGACAGAAGCCGAAGGTTGGAATACTAACTAAGTGCTTCTTTGTAAAATTAGATGTATAGTGCGCAAGGTTTGTATCTGGACCGAAGAGAACGTGGTCTGAATCAACCTTGTTGACAATTTCTGCAGAGTTTGAGGAGGTGCAAACAGCATCGCACTCAGCCTTTGCTTCTGCCAAAGTATTAATGTACAAAACAATTTTGGCATCCGGATGTTCTTTACGATATACTTTAACGAGTTCAGCTGGCAACATCGCAGCCATGGGGCAAAGAGCATTCACGTCTGGTATCAAAACCTTCTTTTCTGGATTAAGGATTGCAGCTGTCTCCGCCATGAACGTTACGCCACAGAAAACTATAATCTTCGCATCAGTTTTAGATGCGCGAATTGAAAGCTCTAAGCTGTCACCCACGAAGTCAGCTAGGTCTTGAATTTCTGGACGCTGATAATAATGGGCAAGAATGACGGCTTGTTTACTCTTTTTTAATGATTCAATCTTTTTCTTAAGGCTAAAACCATCGGTCATGAAGCACACCACGCTAACTCACGTACCTTCAAGCGAACCATGAGACGCGCTTATTTATGTTAAGTATCAAGCCAAAATCAAACATGTTCGACAAATATTAAGATAATGCTAACTGCTTTTAACATGTGATAATAATAAAAAAATCATTTCTGTCAATGTTATAGTGTAAAACTCGATTAAATGCTTTAATAGAAAATATAAGATAATATGAATAAGACAGAATTACATATTAAACAAATAATACTTATCCTTTTAAAAAATCGTGTATGATATTTTCTGTTCAATTCTTAAACGATAAAATTTTATGAAGTATGGTTCGTATACTGTATTTTATGAATCTACTTGAAAGGCTTCTTACAGTCTTCTTAAGAAAACAGCCTGATGTTATGCCTTGGTTTGCTGATTTAACATACTGGTACAAGGCGAAATTGTATAAAAATGAATTGCCATCTAAGTATCTAGGTGAAAGCGGACAGATACGGCTGTATCGTAAATTAGGTTGTGGTAGTCATGAAGAATTATATAATCTGCCAGGTGAGGTAACATATTATGGCGTTAAACATATTAGCTCATTGGAATCATTCAGGGATGGAACAAAAGTCTATGAGGAGAAATACAGCACTCCACTGGGCGATATTACGGGAGTAATGAAGTTTGTGCCTCAGTCATTTAGTTCGGCGCACATAAAATATCCCATTGCGACTAATCACGATCTTAAGGTTCTTCAATACATTTATAAAAACCAAGAGTTTAAACCAGACTACTCTATTCAATACGATCGACTGAAAAAATGGAAGGGAATAGGGTTTGTAAGCTCTCTTCCGCCCCGCACTCCATTTCAAAGGATGATCGTTGAGTGGGCTGGTGTAACTAACACAGTTATGTTAATGATGAAGGAAAGCCAAGAATTTGAGGAAACCCTTCAAATAATGGCTGAGGCGGATGACCCAATATACGAGGCAATTTGTAAATCTCCAGCTCTCGGCGTTTATTTTGGAGAAAACATAACAAGCGATGTTATTTCACCACGCATTTTCAAAAAATATCATATGTCTTATTACATAAAAAGGGTAAAGCAACTTCACGCTGCTGGAAAAGTCATCTATGTTCATATTGATGGTACGTTGAGGGGGGTCCTGCCACTAATAGAAGCAACAGGTGTTGATTGCGCTCAATCAGTTACTCCCTCTCCTATAGGTGATATTGCTGTGGAAAGGTTACGCGAGGTCGCAGGACCAAACATAATTCTATGGGGTGGCCTTCCAGGTGTCTATTTTAGCCATTTGTATCCCGAGGAGAACCTTAGACAAATGGCGTTAAAGGTTATAGATTATCATTTAGATGGACATAAATTTATTATGGGTGTGTCTGATCAGGTTCCACCAGATGGCGACATCAACCGTGTAAAGACTATAACAGAGATAATTGAGAAACATGCGAGGTATTAGTTGAAAAATAGCCAAAAAATAGTTTTTGCACCCATCAATGACATTTTAGTTTATGTAATTTTATGCTTCCTTATTCTCTAATGAGTCTTACTAAATGAACAGCATATCTCTTCATTGTTTGTTCTATTTCTAGTTTTGCTGTATCATATACATCTGATTTTATTAGGTCAAAGTCCTCCTCGCTATCGACAGCATAAAGCTCAAGTCGGAATCTCCCTTCTTCAAATGGTAGATCACTTATTCTTAGGTTATAGCCATTAAACTCAGAACCAAAGTTACTTATTAGAATTGTAACGGTCTCGTTATTGGGAGAAATGCCAGCAATTACTGCAAAGCCTTTGCTATTCGATCCTGTACATAATAAGCGGTTTGGCGTTTCAATTAGCATCTTGAAAGCCATAAATACATAATACGCTTTGTGTGGAACACCGTTCTTGTCAAATAGCCCTCCCCATGGCCACGTATCTCCGCGATAAAATGTGGCAATATCTGGAGGATTATCCTGCAAGTAAATCATGGTTGAGGCGATGAAAGCTGCCACTTTTGAGCTTTTGAATTCTATTTCATAGTTTTCGCCAGGTTGGAAGTTCCATTCCGTTAGCAAGCTTTCTATCGAGGAAAAACCATTATTCTTCATGCATTCATGAACTTGTTCAGCCCTAAAATATATGTCATAAGGTTCTTTAGAGTATGCATGCCATGAGATAAAGTCTATAGGGACGTTATTTGTCTTGCAGTATTTTAGAAACTGATCGAGGAATGTTATGTTCCAAGCTAGTGCTGGTCCGCCCACTTTTAGGTTTGGATTGTAACTTTTAACTAAAGTTTGGCAAATTTTTGGCTTTTGCCCATTTCTTTAAAGTATTTTACCAAAATAATGTTAATTTTTCATATTTGGAACTCCATTTTTTG